>JBJXDW010000042.1:0-17678 GCA_046154445.1 Fimbriimonadaceae bacterium
CTGGGAATGACGGTTTATTGTTTGAGTAATACGAATTCGTTGCATTACCGTGAGTTTTTCTTGGGGCGATTTCCAGTTTGTGAAGCTTTTGATGAGTTATTGGCTTCGCAGAATTTGGGGATGAGTAAGCCTGACCAGCGAATCTATGAATATGTGGAGAAAAAGGCAGGTGTTGCAGGAGCGGAGATTGTCTTTTTTGATGATTCGGTCAAGAATGTAGAGGCAGCGAAGAGGCGAGATTGGCAGGCGTTTGTTGTTGATCCAGCGGGAGAACCACCTGTAGCTATTCGACTAATACTGGTTCAGCTTGGGGTTCTTGAACGCTAAAAACGAAGACGATTGTCCATGCGGATTCGCATAGCATGGCAACCGGGAATTGAAGTTTGAGCGGCAGGAGGTAAATGGCACTGAGAACGGGAGTCCAGAACGCCCAACAAAGGATAAGGCCGGGAAATACATTCTTCATGTAGTTTCTGGGTGTGAGGACTTGGCTCCAGGCGGACAGTTTGAATTTGTTTTGGCGCCAGATAAACATCCCGGTGGCATAGGGGATGCTGAGGAGTGGGCTGAAGATGAGCATGTCGAATAGGACTTTTTGGATTGTTGGGACGAGGGCGTTTGATTCGGTGAAGAGTAAGACTTGGACAATGTAGAGAAAATGGACCTCGAATCCGACAACGGTGTAGACCAGGGCAACATAGAGGGCGTGGCTTGCCCATTCGCGGTCAATTTTTTTGACTTTGCCCGTTAGGATTTTTGCGATTTCGGGAAGTACTCCTCCAGCGAGCATCCCAGTTATGAGTATAAAGAACACTCCGCTTTGGTCGCGGATGACTCCGATTTTGTCAAGAAAGTGCGTTGTTGGAGGATAGTTAAAGTAGCAAAAAACGAGAAGCGCGTTGACGATTTGAATGAGGAGCATGGGTGCCCATGTTGCTTTGACGGACCGCAGGGCATTTTGAAATGCGTTACTTTTGGGCCGCTGTAAGGTGCTCATTCAGGTGGAGGGTTCGGAACCGCATGTGGTTTTTGCACCATAAAGACGAAGAGCAGGCTCCAGGCAGCCTGGCAAAAAGTGCTAGCAATGAATTGCACTTTCTCGGGGAGGAAATACATTCCGATGGTAATTGGCCCCCAGTACGCCCAGCACATGATGAGGGCAGGGAAGACATTTTTTTTGTAGAGTTCGGGGCGGGTGACTTGTTGCCAAGCGGTGAATCTGAAGTTCTGTTGCCGCCATTTGAAGAGCCCGACGCCAAGTGGGATGCTAAGGAACGGGCTAAAAATGAGTTGGTCGAAGATGACTTTTTTGGCGACCATTAGAGGCGAACCGTCGTCGCCGAACATGACGACCTGGAATTTGAACATGTAATAGACGATGAGAGTAATGCCCATATATACAGTTGATGTATAGATGGTGAGGGATAGCCACTCTTTGTTGAGCTTGGGCATTCGGCCGACGAGTGGTTTTGCGATTTCGGGAATGAATCCGCCGGCGATGAAACCAGATGCGAGGACGAACCAGATTCCAGGTTGGTCTTTAAAATCGGCGATGTTATTGAGTCCGCTTGTGATTATGGGGACTCTAAAGTAACCGATGATCACGGCGATCATGATTGACTGGACGAGAAGCATCGGCGGCCACATCGCACGGAGCGAATCGAGTCCTGGCTTGAAGTGTTGGCGGATGCTGGTGGAGGCCATGCCAGCGGAGAGTGTGGCATTAGGTAGGATTGTTGGATGGGGCTGAGAAGCATTTTTGCTGCAGTTGGATTGGCGGTTGCGGGTTTGGCGTTTGGTCAGGTTGATCCGGTATCGGTTTTTGATTTTAAGGTTGGGGATTATTCGAAGGCGGTGCCGCGCCCGTTTGAGCCGCTTGGGTTTAGGATTGGGGATCGGCATATCACGAGTGGGGAAGTTGTTCGTTATGTTCAGGCGGTTGATGCGACAAGTGATCGGGTTCAGTCGGGGATTTATGCGGAGAGTTATGATGGACGTCAGATGCCTTATGCGGTAGTAAGTTCGGCAAAGAACTTGGCTCGGCTCGACGAAATTGTAAAACAGAATCGGAAGAATGTGTTTGAAACGGGGTCGGTGAGTGATGCTGACTTGGAGAAAATGCCTTTGATCATGTGGATCGGCGGCGGAGTGCATGGGAATGAAGCGAGCGGGGTAGAGAGTTGCTTGATGACGCTTTATCATTTGGCGGCGGACCAGCGGGCAGAGACTCGTGAAATGCTGGACAAAATGGTGGTGATTATTGCTCCTATGTATAACCCAGACGGACGAGATCGGTTTGCGAATTGGGTGAATGGACAGCGTGGAAAGAATGCGCTAGCGGATGGACAGGACACAGAACATAGTGAGCCTTGGCCGGGCGGTAGGACGAATAAATATTGGTTTGATTTGAACCGGGATTGGTTCCCATTGACTCAGCCGGAATCGGCAGGTCGGCATCAGTTAGTCATGAAGTTTAGGCCACAGGTGATCTTGGATTACCATGAACAGGGGGGTGATAATTACTTCTTCCAGCCAGGAGTACAGAGCCGGGTGAATCCGTTTACACCGAAAGCGAATCAGGAGTTTACGTTTAAGTTTGCGCGTTATTATGCAAAGGCAATGGAAGGTGCGGGCGAAGGTTATTTCACCGAGGAACGATACGACGATTTCTATATTGGCAAGGGGTCGACCTATCCAGATGTGATTGGTTCGATTGGAATTTTGTTTGAGCAGGCTTCGAGTCGTTCGTTGTTGCGCCCGACAGGGGACGGAGTTTTGAGTTTTGCGCATACCGTGCGTAATCAGGTGGTGACAAGTTTGGCGTCGCTTGAAGCGGGGCGGGATATGCGGGTTGATTTGCTCAAGTATCAGCGGGATTTCTTTGGAAAGAATAGAATGCCAGCTGATGCTGGGAGTTATGTAGTTCAAGACGATAATGCAGGTCGTGAACTAGTGAATCTGCTTTTGCCACATGAAATAGAAGTGTATTTAGGGAATGGCGAATTTGTGATACCACAGGGTCAGACATTGAATCGCTTACTTTCGGCAATGTTTGAGGAGCAGCTGAAATTTGAAGACAGGCTGTTTTATGACATTAGTAGTTGGAGTTTGAAACACGTTACGGAGGCAACAGTTACTGAGCGTACTACCGATGCGCCAAGCCTTGGGAAGAGAGTGCTGGAACCACTTCTAAAGATTGGGTCATTTAGGCCTGTCAAGCAAACACTCGGGTTCATAGTGCGAAATCGCGAAGTTGGATTTCACTCAGCAGTGAATTCTGCGCTTGTTGCCGGATACAAAGGGTTTATCGCGACTCGTGCAATTGGTGGGGCCAAGGCAGGAGATGTCTTTTTTGAGGCTTCGGCTAAGGACGAGAAAATTTCTGAGCATTTATCCAAGGATTTTGGGGTTTGGATTGATGGGGTTCAGGGTGAAACTGGCGAGATCGTGAGTTGGGGCGGGAATGCGGTGACGCGGATTCCTGTGCCGAAGATCGCGCTGTTGGTGGGTGATGGAGTTGATTCGAATAATGCGGGTGAGCAGTGGTGGATGCTGGATCGCAAGTTGGACATTCCTGTGGCCCTACTGGATGTTTCGCGGATTGGGACGTTGGAACTGAGTAAGTACACAACGATATTGGTGACGGGCGGTCGATACCCGGCGGCGACGGCGGATGTATTAGCGGCCTATGCTAGGAGTGGTGGCACGATTGTCGCGACGGCGAGTGGGGCGACGTGGGCTTCAAACTCGTCGATTTGGACAGTCAAGAGTAATTCGGTGCGGGAGAGTTTTTCGGGGATGAATTATGGCGAGTTGCAGGCTGCGCGGGGAATTGACCCGGTTCCGGGATCAGTTTTTCAAGTGGATTATGATAAAAGCCACCCGTTGAGTTGGGGGCAAGAACAAGATGCGTCGTTCCGGGAGGGAGGAAGCTTTTGGGATGTTCCAGATGAGCCAGGCGTGACGGTTGCAAGATATTCGGACAATCCTGTTGTGAGCGGATATGTGTCGCCGGGGATTGTCGATTTGGCGAAAGGTAAGGCGGCGGTTTTGGCAAAGCGATTAGGGTCTGGACGGGTTGTTTTTATTGCGGATAATCCTTGTTTTCGAGGCTATATGACCGCTCAACGAAAGATTTGGCTCAATGCACTGATGTTTTCGAGGGCTTTTTAGCGCAATCGCCTAGTTTCCCCCATAAAAATTACTAGGAACAAACAAAAAAGTTAACACGTCCATAACTTAATCGGTAATATTCACTTCTGTGAATTTTTACCAGATGGCGAAACCACAGAAGTTTTCGCGGAGACTCAATCTCGAATGAAAAGAACTGCATTTACCCTCATTGAACTCTTGGTCGTTATTGCGATTATTGCAATTTTGGCCGCGATCCTCTTCCCAGTTTTTGCCCAGGCAAAAGATGCGGCGAAGAAAACCCAGTCGGTTAGCAACTTGAAGCAAGTTGGTACGGCGGTTGCCATTTACAACGCTGATTACGACGATGTAATGCCTCCAAGTGCTTACTTCGTTGGTCTAGGGACGCTAAACCAAGTTTTTTCGGTTTATGACGCGCTTGATCCTTACATGAAGAACAAGCAAATCTTGGTAAGTCCAGCGGACAGTCCTGGTCAAAGCTGGAAAGCACGATTGAATGGTCTTGGACTTAATCCGATGCCGAATGGTGTTGAACGAGCTAGCTATATTCCTAACCTCGGCTTATTTGGTGAAAACCTTTGTGGCTTCAAGACATTCAAGACCCCGGTTACGAATGCGACGAGCATGGATACCGTTGCAGAAACGATCATGTTTTTTGATGGCTACATTCGAAAATCGATTCCGACGTTGGACTTCTTCACATTTATGGGGATGGCACGACATGCGGACGGGCTTGTGATTAACTTTGCAGATACACACTCTAAGTTTTATCGCGCATCGGCGGTGAACAACATTGCAAAGGATATCCCTACTCCGGCTACGGTTACCAATAATGGCGCTACGGTTGCACCTCGCGCTCCAGTTTATTACAGCTGGCGCCGCGATACCGTTAACTGCACGTCTACTGGACTCTGCAAAGATGAAGGTCGCCTGCAAACGGTACCGATTTCACCGGTTGGGTTTACACTTGACGGTGTAACTGGTCCTTACAACGACCTTCACGGTGTGCCTGGCTCACAGGTTACCGACTCAGAAGACAGCGCATCCTGCCCCTAATGCAGGTTTAGCTCGGTCATAGTTGGGCGAATGCTTGAAGCATTCGCCCTTTTTCGTTTGGGAGGTAGAGTTCGGCAATGGCTCGTTTAAGTTATGAAAAGTTGACGGCGGGGGAGATCGCAGAGGAACTGGATTCGACGGATGAGTGGTCTGTCGTAGATGGAGCATTGACGAAGGAATTCAAGTTTGAGCGGTATAAGGATGGGTTGGTTTTTGGGATGGCAGTTGGGTTTGCAGCGGATGAGCTGAATCATCATCCTGACTTGATAATTGGTTATGGAGTAGTGCGAGTGAGCTTGGTCACGCACGATGCGGGCGGCGGTTTGACGGGATATGACTTTGAGTTTGCGCGTCGGGTAGATCGGTTAGGGACGTAGATTTTTTGGGTGACAATCCCTCCCTTCATCCCTCTCGAAAGGGGGAATATATGTGCTTCGTTATAAATTGTTTTGAATTGGCTACCTTGAAATTAGGACTGCCCAATAGTGCTGGCGGGTAACGGTGCCGGGGTCTTCGTCGATATATGTGTGTCCGATTCCGATTGATTTTACGGCGGGGCTGAGGATGTCGTCACGGTGGTTCTTGATGAGTTGGTCGGCGATCGCGTTGATGCTTGCGGCATCAAAGATCAGGCCAATTGTGTTTTCGGGAGCACCGGCCCTCTGAGCGAGATCGGTCAGGGATTGGTTGATACGGGAATCGCGGAGGTCGTAGAAGTCGCCGTCAACCATGTTGACCGTCCATTCCTGGGCGGATCGAGCGAGGTGAATATCGAACGTGAGGGCGGCAAGATTTTTTTCGGCTCGGAGGGGGTTGATCTTGTCGAGAACAACTTGGCTAAGAGAAGTTAGGAAATCATCTTGGGGGCCGAGGAGAATGGTGCCGTTGTCGGATTCTTGATCGTTAGTTCCGGTTCCAGTGGACTGAGTTTGGGTGGTCGTGTTGGGTTTCGTGGGATCGCGGAGGGCAAAGAGTTGGGTGAGTTCTTGGCCTTTGTTCGGAGGGGTGATTCGGGCGATGGTGCTGATGCGGTCGCCGGGAAGGATGTTCTCGAAGCTAAGGAGATCCGGTTGACCGAAGATGTGGAATTTGGAGTTGGTGTCGGCGATTAAGTATTCTCGGGTGGGGCGGGTGACGCTTTTGAGGCCGTTTCCATTGGTGTCGGTTGCAAGGAGGTCGAGTACAAAAACTTTGCGGTCGCGGTCAACTTTTTTGATGACACCTTCGTAGCGGGCTTGGCCTTTGGGGATTTCGAGGTCGGGCGCGGGGGCGAAGACGAGAGGGGCATCAAGTTTGGAAGCGGCTTTGAGGGATGGGGTTGCGTTGTAGACCGCGCCGGTGACTTGACTCCAGATTTCAAAATGGACATGGGGGCCAGTTGATTCGGCGTTGCCGCTATCGCCGACCCATCCAATCAGTTGACCGGAGACAACTCGCTGTCCATTCTTGACTCCGGGCGCGAAGCAGTAGTCGGCGGTGCCTTTGGCGTCATCGGTACCGGGACTGTCGTTGTTCATATGATAGTACTGAGCGGTCCAGCCGTTATCGCCTTCGATGGTAATTGTGTTACCGGCATTACCGTTGCCAACGCCGATGAATATTGTGCCGTCGAAACATGCTACGGCGGGATTAAGTTTGGCGGACATGAGGTCTTGGCCGTGATGTCGTCGTGTGCCTCCGCCTCTCGAAGCAAGAAACGAGTCTGCCCAGTTGACTTTTCCGGCAATAGGGAAGACCATTGGAATGACGACGTGATCCATGCAAACTTTGTCGTTTTCGACTTGGTTGTTGCCTTCGGGATAGATACTGGCTTGGCGAGCGGTTTTTGGATCGTTCTTGGTGATGAGCACTCGATCGGTGAGGATAGTGTTGTCGTTTGGCCGACCGTAGATTGAGAGGACGGTTCCGGGTGCGAGTTCACGGATAGAAATCCAGCGGGATGGGTTATTAATGTAGTGGATGGGAGTGATTGCTTCGAGCGAGAACGTGTGTTCGGGTGGTGTTCCGTAGTTAAACTCGGTGCCATCGGGTTGGACGAGGGTTTCGGTAGTTGCGGTGATCAGTTTACGTTGGACATCAACACTCTTGACGATAGTAATAAATTGGGATTGTTTTCCGGCGGGTTTTGGGAGATCGGGTGACGCCGCTTGGGAAATAGTGATGCAAACGGCGAGAATTACAACTAGGATTGGGAATTTGTGGGAGATTGCCATGATTATCGCGGTTTTGACCAGGTTTTTATTATGAGACGTGGTTAGGTTGGCAAAAGGGGCCCAGAAAGCCATATGTGGACAGTCTATTAATAATAGTAGACAAAGAAGTAGAACATTCATTAATACGTAAGAAAATTACACTTTTTTGCAAAAAAGTGTTGCTATTTCCCATGATTTCCCGTATAGTTCCAATCAGTTCAATTTAAAACCACGGATGGAAGAGAGTTGGATGTTTTGGGCAGGGGTGTCCAGAAAACGATCTGGGGTCGGCACTAGGATGGTAGCCGGCCCCAATTCATCTCAGACGAGGAGGACTGCATGGAAGACAACACAATATTTCTCAACCATCTCTCTGCAGTTCAGAGTCTATTATCTGGTCGTGATTGGACGACTATTGACAAGAAAGGTCGGCTTATGTTGCCGCGATCGGTTCGTGATGCAGTAGGAACGAACTTTGTGTTAATGGTTGGGCGCAAAGGTTGCTTAGAAGTGACTTCGAATCAATACTATGTAGAACTTTGGGCAGAAATCAAGAAGTACAGTGCGCATTCTGATTATCGGCGCGATTATGCGCTTGAGGTGATAGGGAACGCGCAAACTGGTATTGAAGCGGAGGAAAGCGGTCGATTCGTGATTCCTTCTGATTTGTGCACTTATTGCAAGATTCCGAAGCCGGGGAAGGTTGTGATCATTGGCGCGGGGGATGTTGCGGAGATTTGGAGCGCGGAAGAATATAAGAAGTATCAGGATGATCCTTCTGGTTATAACCGTGCGCGACGTGATCGAATTGCTGGTTTGCGCAAGTCGATGATTGAAGAGGGTGATTTGGCATGAGTGAAATGACTCATGTGCCCGTGATGTCTCGCGAGGTGATGGAAATTTTGCCTTTGCGAGCGGGTGCAACGGCGGTTGATGGGACGCTGGGTTTGGCGGGTCATTCGCTGATGATGGCGGAGCGCCTATCGCCGGGCGGATTACTTATAGGATTAGACTGGGATGCTTTGATGCTTTCAGAAGCTCGGCAGCGACTCTCAAAAGTTGTCGGGGTTGAGGTGAAGCTTTATCAATGTGATTACCGCGAGCTTCGTGATAAGTTGGCCAGTGCGTGCTCGGAAGCAGGCCGCGCTCCGGTTGCGGACGCGGTTCTGCTTGATTTGGGTTTGAACAATGCACAGATTGAGGATGCAAATCGGGGGATTTCGTTTAAGAACGAAGGCGACTTGGATATGCGGATGGATCGAAGTTCGGGAGAGCCTGCGAGCGCGCTTCTCAACCGAATCTCTCCGCTTGAGCTTGAGAAAGCGTTGTGGAATTTTGGAGATGAGCGTTGGGCAAAGCGGATTGCTCAGGTTGTGGTTGAGCGGCGCAAGACTGAGCCTTTGCGGACGACGGCAGATCTTGTTGACTGCGTGATGGCGGCGATTCCTTCGGCCAAGCGTGACAAGCGCATTCATCCGGCGACTCGGACTTTTCAGGCGATTCGAATTTTGGTTAATGGGGAATTGGACGATTTGGAAGGGGCGATTTTAGACGCGGGACTTTGTTTGGCGGTGGGTGGGGTGATGGTGACTTTGAGTTACCACTCGGGTGAAGATCGGGCGGCGAAGGGCGCGATAAAGAAGCTGTCGAGTTCGGGGAATTTTGAATCAATTTATAAGAAGCCGCTACGACCGCAGGCGGATGAGATTGCGGTAAATGGAAAGGCGCGAAGTGCGGTAATGCGTGCGGTGCGCCGGATTAAGGAAGATCAACAGTCATGAGTGCAGCCCCCTATATTACAGTTCGAGAACAAGTGAAGGAATCGCGCGTTTCTCGCCCGTCAAAATCTCAACCTGCGGTCAAGCGCAAGTTGCGTGTTACGGAGGATGTTCGTGTTTCGGCTAAAAGAAAGTCGCAGTTTGGGCTTTCTACGATGGAGTTTGCCTTGACACAATGTGTGTCGTTTGCACTGGTTGCGGTGGCGACGTTCATGTTTTCGGTTTTGATTGGAAATTCGATGGGCGAATTTGAGCGACGCAAGGCAGTTGATGCGAGCGTGATGGTAAAAGCGGCTCAGTCAGATATTTTGCGGCTTCGCCAGCAGTTTGATCGTATGAATAGTTCGACTGATGTAGGCGATTGGGCAGTTGCTCGCGGATTTGTTCCGGCTTATGGTCAGGGAGCGGAAGGCAATGTCAACCCGAACTAAGAAGAAGCGACCTTCAAAGAAAGAAGTGGCGACACGACCGATTGGCGTATTGTTGATGATTGGATTTGTGATGGCGGCTCTGTCACAAGCGAATGTCCAGGTTGTCAATCGTAAGAACGTGATGAATATGGCGTTCGAAAAAGGTCGATATGAGATTGAAGATGATTTGATGGCGCGTCGGGGGTCGTTGCTATCGAGTGATGGTCGGATTCTCGCTCAGAATCAGGACGTTTTTGATTTTCAATTGATTTATAAGAGTTTGCCGAAGTCTCCGGGGTTCTTTTCGGAATTGAGTTTGGCGACAGGGATTTCTGTGAGTGATTTGCAGGAGCCGGCGCTTTTGGGTCAGAAGAGTCGGAAATGGCGGACGCCGCTCGGTGGGGAAGAGGCTCGGGCGGTTCGTTCGATTATGCGGAAGTGGAATGCGGATGGGGTCTCTTTGCAGAAAATTTTGCGCAGGGATTATCCGCTGGGTTATGCGGCAAGTGGGATTGTCGGCCTTGTTCGATCTGATGGCGCGATCAATGGACTTGAGCGCAGCTTGGATAAGGATCTGGGTGGGCAAAACGGAGAAGCGAAGGGGTTTATTGATCGGACGGGTGCATTTATGCCGGTGGTCGATCAGGATTTGAAGAAGCTTGTTCAGGGCAAGGATGTGACCTTGACGGTAGACAGTGTGCTGCAGTTTGAGGCAAGTGAGGCGATTAAGCACTCGGTTCAATCGAATAAGGCAGACAATGGGGCGATCATAATTTACGAACCGGGCACAGGGAATATTTTGGCGATGTCGAATTGGCCTACTTTTGATCCGAATGCATCTATTGGTGAGAATGAAGATTTGAATGTTGCTTATCGTGGGCTTTATGAACCGGGTTCAACATTCAAGATCATGACTTTAGCGAAAGCTTTGGAGACGGGGGTTTATGGGCAACACGATCATATTCAATGTTCTGGGTCTTACCAGGTGCCAGGGAAATTGATTCGGTGTTCACACGGTGCGCATGGCGATGTTGATTGGGAGAAGGCGATTGCAGAGAGTTGTAACGTTGCGGCATCGCAATGGGCGTTAAAGATTGGCAAGGAAGACATGCGGTCTTACATCGAGCAGTTAGGATTGTTGGATAAACCAGGTTTGGGATTGCCTTGGGAGACGGGTGGGATGCACCAGAAGAATGATCCGGCGGTGATGCAGCAGCTTGCGGTTAATGGGTTTGGACAATCACTCAACGCGACTCCGGTGGCGTTGGCGAGTGCCTATGCTTGCTTGGCGAATGGAGGAGTTCGTATGAAGCCCCGCCTTATTGCAAAAATGGGTGAGCAAGAAATGCCGATTCAGGAAGCGGGGCGAATTGTTCGGCCGGAGGTTGCGGAATATGTTCGGCAATTAATGGTTTCGACGATTGAAAAAGACTTTGGGACGGGGAAAGGATTACGGATTGCGGGTTATCAATTGGCGGGCAAGACGGGGACGGCCCAACGCTTGCAAAAGGGTGGTCAGAAGGGTTATGTCGCGAGTTTTGTTGGCATGGTGCCCGCTTATCAACCGAAGGCGGTTGTGCTGGTCATGATCAATAATCCGACGGCGGGATCGCACTTTGGTGGTTCGGTTGCAGGGCCAGTTTTTGCGGAGATGGCGAAAACAGTGATTCGCCGGTACGGCATTGCCCCAGATGCTCAGCGGGTCCCGCAGGGCCCTCAGGTCGCGGTGGAAATATCACCCGTTCCGGAGCGGTAGAGTAGTTGTCGTGGATGGAATAAGATTCTCGGAATTAGTGGCGACTTTGGGGTTTTTGGACTCCGAGATCGCGGTTGGTTCTGACCCCTTGATTTTGGGGGTTCGGGCGGATAGTCGGTCGATTGTGGCGGGAGATCTTTTTGTTTGTATGCCGAGTGGGAGCCGGGATACGCATTCGTTTTTATTGGATGTTGCCAAGCAAGGGGCGGTTGCGGCGGTCGTTCATTCGTCTTCGGCGTTGCGTTATGCTTTGGGGCTTGGCTTGGCGGCGATTTGGGTTGAGCCGAGGGGAAGTCGGTTTAACTTTACGGTGGGCCGGATTTGCCGGGAGATTTTGGGCGATCCGACAAAGGGGATGCGTGTCATTGGGGTGACGGGGACGAACGGAAAGACGACGACGGCTTGGGTTTTACGGCAGGCCTTGGAGCGGTTGGGTCGGAATACAGCTTATTTGGGGACGCTTGGTTACTTGGATTCGGATGGGTTGCAAGCGGGGGAAAATACGACCCCGTTCCCGGTGGAATTGTGGAATTTAATTGCGGCTGCGAAGGGAAAAGGTGTGACGGATTTTGTGTTGGAGGCGAGCAGTCATGCGTTGCAGGAGAGGCGGTTGGCGGGGGTCAATTTTGACGCGGGCGTGTTTCTGAATTTGACTCAGGATCATTTAGATTTTCATGGGTCGATGGAAAATTATGCAGCCGCAAAAAAGCTTTTGTTTACAGAATGGGCGAGTGCGAGTGCCAAGCCATTTGTTGGAGTGTTGAACCGAGAAGATGCGGTTGGTGCGGAGTGGCTCAGTGAATTGCCTTGTCGGACGTTGAGTTTTGGGGGGATTGAGGCGGATTTGTTGGTGGCGGCCCAAGGGGTGGGGGTTGATCGGCTTTCGATTGAGTTTCGGTTGGGGGATGAAGGGCGATTGGCGGAAGTTCCTTTGGGGGGTGCGTTTAATGTTGAGAATAGCGGTGCTTGTGTGGCGACACTTTTGGGGTTGGAATATTCGCTTGAGGAAGCGTGTTGGGCAATGCAAGATGTTAAGCCAAGTCCAGGGCGGTTTGAACCGGTTGGGGGTGGGAATGGGGTTGCGGTATTGGTGGATTATGCTCATACACCGGATGCATTGGAGCAATTGCTCAAGACAGTTCGGGAACTGTGTGATGGGCGGCTGATTTGCGTTTTTGGGTGCGGTGGTGATCGGGATAGGAGTAAGCGGCCAAAAATGGGGGCGGTGGCTTCGAGATTGGCCGATGTGGTTTTTGTGACGAGTGATAATCCTCGTACCGAGGATGCTCAGGGAATTGTGAATGATATTGTGGTGGGAATGAGCGGCGATTTTATGGTGGAGTTAGATCGTAAGACGGCGATTTTTGCAGCGATTGGTTCGTCGGAAGTGGGGGATGTCGTGGTGATTGCGGGCAAGGGTCACGAGGATTATCAGATTTTGGGTCGGAAGAAAGAGTGGTTTGATGATCGGGTGGTTGCGGCGGAGGCGCTTGCGGGTCGATGAGAACAAGTGGTTGTGAGTTGACACCCCACCCCTTCCCCTCCCCTCAAGGGGAGGGATGGTTTGCGGTTTATCAGATTATTGGGCGGGAGACATTGTGGTTTGATGATCGGGTGGTTGCGGCGGAGGCGCTTGCGGGTCGGTGAGAACAAGTGGTTGTGTGTTGACACCCCACCTCTTCCCCTCCCCTCAAGGGAAGGGATGGCTTGCACATCATTTAATTTATTGGAGGTTCATCAAAAGCGATGTTAGTTTCTGAGTTTGCAGGGCGGTGTGGGGGAAAGTGTGTCGATATTTTTGACCATGAAATCGCTGGATTTGCAACGGATTCGCGGGATGTGAAACCGGGGTTTTTGTTTATTGCGATTCAAGGTGAGCGGGTTGACGGTCATGATTTTGTGCGTTTGGCCCTTGAAAATGGGGCGGTTGCGTGTTTAGTGGAGCGGCGAATTGTCGGACCGCAGATTTTGGTTGATTCGGTTGAGGGGGCGTTGGCGCGGTTTGGGCGGAGTTTGCGGGCTGAGTTTTCTGGGCCGGTGGTAGGAATTACGGGGAGCAATGGAAAGACGACGACGAAGGAATTTGTGGCGGCGGCCTTATCGCCTTTGGGGGCAGTGCTGAAGAGTGTTGGTAACAAGAATACGCAATATACGAGTCCGCTTTTGTGGGCGGGATTGACGCCAGTAACTAAGAGTGTGGTAGTGGAGATGGGGATGCGGGGGTTTGGGCAGATTGCGCATTTGGCGGTGATTGCTGCGCCGACGATTGGGGTTGTAACGGTGATTGGGACAGCGCACATTGAAAAAGTAGGGAGTCGGGAGGGGATTTTGCGGGCGAAAGGTGAGCTATTGGAGGCTTTGCCAAGTGATGGGGTGGCGGTGATTTGGCGGGAGGACGATTATTATTCAGAGTTGAAGGGGATGGCACCTTGCCGAGTTGTGAGCTTTGGGCATGGAGTGGATGCCCATTGCCGGGTTGTAGGGTACCGGAGCGATGATTGGGGTAGGTGCACGGTTCGGCTTGGTTATGCGGGTGCAGAGGCGGAGGTTGAGTTGCCAACGTTTGGGCGGCATCAGGCTTTGAATGCGGCTTGTGCGGTTTTGGTGGCTTGTGAGGAGGGGGTTGAGTTTAAGGATGCGGTTGCGGCGTTGGCGGGGGCGGAATTGCCGGGAATGCGGCTCGAGATTGTTGAGCGGGCTGGGGTGACGATTTTGGTTGATACCTATAATGCATCGCCAGATTCCACGGTTGCGGCTTTGGATGCCTTGGCACAGGGGCCGGCGCGTGGTCGGCGGGTGGCGATTTTGGGGGAAATGAAGGAGTTAGGGGACTTCACAGAGCGGGGGCATCGGTTGGTGGGGCAGGCTTTGGCCCGAGGGAATGTGGATCGTGCGCTCCTTACCGGGGGTCCGACTCGTTTTATCTATGATGAGGCGCGGTCGGCGGGCATGAGGGAGGATCAGATGGTTTCTTGCGACGAGTTGGATTTGGGGGTGGTTCGGGCGTTTTTGGATGAATGTGAGGCGGGTGATACGGTTTTGATTAAAGGGTCGCGGGCGTTGGCATTGGAGAGCGTTTTGGAGGGTTGGCGTGCGTGAGGTTGCGCTGGCGATGCTGGCATCGCTGGTTGGGGGATCGATTGCGGCTCCGTTTGTTTTTAAGCTTTTGGTGAAGTTGAAGAGTGCGCAGAATGTGAGCGCGCATTTGGAGGGGCACCAGCACAAGCAGGGGACACCGACGATGGGCGGGATTATCGTTTTGATTGGGCTTTTGTGCGGGATGGCCTGCACTTGGCGGGCGGAGTATTTGGGGGTATTGGTGTTGATTTTGGGGTTTGCGGCGGTTGGTTTTGCGGATGATTATTTGGTTCCGAAGCTGAAGCCGGGGAGTCGGGGGTTATCTTGGATGCCGAAGTTGGGGCTAGAGATTGGAGCGGCGGTGGGGGCGGCGTTTTTGACGGGTTGGACTTCGCCTTGGCAGATGGGCTTGTTTGTGTTTTTAGTGCTTTTTTTGAGTAACGCGTATAACTTTAGTGATGGGCTTGATACATTGAGCGGGGGGTTGGGGGTGATTTTGTGTTTAGGGTTGGGAGCTTTGGCACTGAGTATTAATTGGGGCATAAGCAATGAGGGGTCTTTTATTATGAGAGATGTGACTTTTTTCATTCCTTTAGCATGTGTAGCATTAGCACTTGGATGTGCCTTTTTGCCTTTTCTTTATTTAAATGCACCTCCTGCGAAAGTGTTTATGGGGGATGTTGGGGCTTTACCAATTGGAGCAAGCTTTGCTTGGCTTGTATCCATGTTTTTGATGCCAGTCGTCAGCGGTGAAAATTATGGATTCTCAAGTTCTTACCTTGTACCGATATTTATTTTCCTTATCGTAATGTTTGCGGAGATCGTGCCGGTTCCAATTCAGATTTTCTGGGTGAAGGTGTTTAAGAAGAGGGCGTTTAAGTTTAAGACCCCGATCCATCATGCGTTCGAGGATTTGGGTTGGCCGCATACTCGGATTGCGTGGGCGTTTCATGTTGTTCAGGCGGCTTTGGTGGTGTTGGCTTTGGCGTGGATGTGGTTGTGAGATTGAATCGAGCTGCTTCACCCCACCCCTTCCCCTCCCCTGAAAGGGAGGGATGGTTTGCGGAATTCATGTTGACGGAATTGCTGAGCAATGGGAGGAGAAATGTTGAAGATTGCGGCGAGATTCCTGCCTTCGCAGGAATGACAGAATCAAGCGGCGAATTATTTCAACCCCACTCCTGCCCCTCCCCTGAAAGGGAGGGATGGTATGCGGAATTCATGTTGACGGAATTGCTGAGCGATGGGAGGAGAATTGTTGAAGATTGCGGCGAGATTCCTGCCTTCGCAGGAATGACATATAAAGGAGTTCTGGGTTGAGAGAAGAGTTTGCGGGGAAGCGACTGGCGGTGATTGGGTTGGGGGTGAGTGGGGTTGCGATGTGTGAAGCGGCAGTGGTGGTTGGGGCGACTCCAGTTGCGTTTGATGAAAAGCCAAGCGACGTTGAACGGGTTCGGGATGCGGCTGATCGGTTGCAGGCGCAGGGGATTGAAGTTGTTACGGGGTGGCATGGGGAGTTAGAAGGAGATTTTGACTGGGTTTTGGTGAGTCCGGGATTGCCGCCAGGACATCCAGTGATGTCGGCTTGGGCGGGGAAGATCATGGGGGAAATCGAGTTTGCCTACCGAATTGCGGAGGCTCCAATCTTGGCGATAACCGGGACGAATGGTAAGAGCACGACAACGGTGATGCTCTACAAGTGTTTGCAAGATCATGGGGCGGTTTTGTGCGGGAATATTGCGGGTTCGGGCTACGACGAGCACGTTTTAACGGAGGCGGCTTTGAACACTCCTGCAGATGGCGTTTTGGTGGCAGAGATTAGCTCAGCGCAGTTGGAGACGGTGATCGAATGGCGACCCCAGGTGGCGACGATTACTAATATTACGGAGGATCATCAGGATCGTTATGGCAGTTTTGATAAGTACAAGATGGCCAAGCTGAACATGTTTAAGAATATGGGCGATGGACAAGTTGTGGTCTTGAACTTGGACGAACCGACGGTGGATAAGATGTGGATAAGTTCGGGTGGATTTGTTGGCTTTAGCCCGGATGGTAACGATGGGATCGATGCGCAGACTTTGCGGAATTACGATGCACTTTGGTTTAGTGGAGCGGAGGTTGAGTTTGTTGATTTGCCGTTTATTGGGGAAATGAACTATGCGAATGCAATGACGGCTTGGGAAATGGCTTGTGCTTATGTTGGTGAGCCTGACGCCGGAATGCTCAACCGGTTGATGGAATTTAGGCCGCTTGAGAATCGGATGGAGCCTTTGGGCGTGAGAGATGGTGTACAAGTTGTGAATAACTCGATGTGTACAAATCCGATGGCGGTGATTAAGAGTTGTGAGAGTTTGCGGAAAAACTTACACGTTTTGATGGGAGGAAATACGAAAGGTGGGGACTACTCGCCCCTGCAGAAATACTTGCAAAGAGCAGGCCATAAAGTGTATCTTTACGGGAGCGATTCTGGATATTTGAACAGCCTTCTGGGCGGGAGTTATCCTGAGTATGTGGATTTGGCTTCGGCATTCGCTTCTGCGGTGTCAGTAGCTGGATCGGATGAGGTTGTGATGCTTGCACCAGGATGTGCGAGTTCGGGGCCTTATGCGAACTTTAGGGAGCGCGGAAATGCGTTCAAACAAATTGCCAAGGAGTGGCTAGAAGATGAAACGAAACGGAAGTCCTGATTACTTGCTTTATGCGGCGGCAGTTGTCGCGTCGCTTTTTGGATTGATTGCGATTTGGGATGCGGGCTATGCCGAATCGGCGGCCCAAGGGGCGATGATTCCGACGGGTCTTTATGGTCAGGTAATTCTTGGTGTTTTGGGGATGGGTTTGGGTCTGCTGTTGCAGCGAGTAGCGCCTGCGAAATTTAAGAAAATGGTGTGGCCAATTATGATTGGTACTTTTATCCTTCTCGCAGGGGTTTTGGTTTTGGGGAAAGAAGTTAACGGTGCGACGCGTTGGTATCGATTCGGCAAGATGTCGTTTCAGCCAAGTGAGGTTGCGAAGCTGACTTGCGTTATGTTTATGGCGGCGGGTTTTGCCGGTTTGAAGCCTTGGGTTCAGCCGAAGGTTCGGGGATTTGGGGATTGGATTGGTAAGGTTGGATTCGAGAAAGTTGTACGGGCGTGGCCTTTGGCTCCGATCTTAATTGTGTTTGGGTTGATTGAATTGCAGCCGGACTTGAAGACCGGCATGGTGATTATTGTGACTGCCTGTTTTATTATGTGGGCGGCGGGGGTTTCGAAGAAAT
>JBJXDW010000043.1:0-4172 GCA_046154445.1 Fimbriimonadaceae bacterium
ATATTTTCGAGAAGGTTGGCGGTGCAGATGAACATGACCGCACTGAGGTCGAAGGGGGCTTCGATGTAGTGGTCACTGAATGTGCTGTTTTGTTCGGGGTCGAGGGCTTCAAGGAGGGCAGAGGTTGGATCGCCACGAAAATCTGAGGTCATTTTATCGATTTCATCGAGCATGAAGACGGGGTTTCGGGTTCCGGATTGTTTAAGCGCCTGGATGATACGACCGGGCATGGAACCGATATAGGTGCGGCGGTGGCCACGGATTTCGGCTTCGTCGCGGACGCCGCCGAGGGAGATACGCTGGAATTTACGTCCGAGGGCTTCGGCGATGGATCGACCGAGTGAGGTTTTGCCAACGCCGGGAGGGCCGACAAAGCAGAGGATGGGGCCGCGGAGGGAATTGCTGATTTGGCGCACGGCGAGAAAGTCGGCGATGCGGTCCTTGACTTGGACGAGGCCGTAGTGGTCTCTGTCGAGGATTGCAACGGCTTTTTTGACATCGATGGAGTCTTCGGTGAGGGTTTGCCATGGGAGGGCCAGGAGCCATTCGAGATAGTTACGGATGACCATGCCTTCGGGGGAACTACTGGGGGCACGGTCGAGACGCCGGACTTCTTGGAGGGCGCGTTCGAGAGTTTCTTCAGGCATTCCACACTCTTCAAGTTTTTTACGGAAGGCGTCGCCTTCTTCGCTGAAATTGTCGCCACCACCGAGTTCATTTTGTATTGCTCGGAGTTGTTCGCGGAGGTAGTACTCGCGTTGGGTTTGTCCGACTTCTCTCTCGACTTTGGTGCGGAGTTGGCTTTGGAGTTCGAGGACTTGGAGCTCTCGGGTGAGGATGCGCACGAGTTCGGTCATGCGGTCTTCCGTGTTGAGGAGTTCGAGGAGGGACTGTTTGGTTTGGGAAGTTGTGGGGAGATGGTGGGCGATGGTGTCGGCGAGTTGCCCGGAATCTTGGATTGCTGAGATCGTTTCGCTGACTTCGGGAGGGATTTGGATACCGAGGGCGGCGGCTTGTTGAAAAACAGCGACGGCTTCGCGAATGAGAGCTTCAGTATTTGTTGTTGTTTTGTTGATTTCTTCGGCAACTTCGTATTCGGCGGAGAAGGCTTTTGCCCGGAAGGAGATTTTTCTGAGGTGAGCTCGGGCCATTCCTCGGAGGACGACGCGCATTGTGCCGTCGGGCAGGGGGAGGACATGGAGGATTTCGGAAAGGGTGCCGATTTTATAGAGATCGGATGCTTCGGGTTCATCGATCAGTTGATCTTTTTGGCCGACGACTATGACTTCGCGATCTCGATTGAGGGCATGTTGGAGGGCACGCACCGACATATCTCGTCCGACGAGGAGCGTTTGGATGACTCCGGGGAAATGGACAGTATCGCGTACCGGGAGAACTGGTAGCTTGATTGCGGGTTGCTTAATTTTTTCAGTACGTGAGGCTCGCGCCATTCAATGACATTACCGCAGGAATTCGGCGAATTAACCTGTGGAACCTTCTGGACTTTTCTTTTTAGGCATGGTGAGAGTCTCCATTGAGTGACGGATTGTTTCGTCAGATCGGAAGACTTCTTGGAAAACAAGGTCGATGATTTCAAAAATCTCGATTAGGATGGTGAGTCGCTTGCGAACAATGTCGGCTTCTTCCGATTGATCGGTTTCGGGGATTAGGGCGATGCAATCATGAATTGCCGCGACGGTGGGGTCGATTTCACGGCGCTTTCGTTCTCGGACGACTCGAGTGAACATTTGGACAATGTCGTCATCGGTGCGGTAGATGTCTTTTCTATCGCCTGGTCTGCGGTAGCGTTGGATAACGCCCCATTCGGTAAGGTCACGGAGATTCATGCTGGCGTTGCCTCGTGAGATATGCAGTCTTTCAATCATCTCGTCCATAGTGAGGTCTTTACCGGTGATGAGCAGGAGGGCGTGCAGTTGGGCCATTGTTCGGTTGATGCCCCAGCTTGAGCTCATGCGACCCCATTCCATGACGAACATTTCTTGTGCACTGATGGTTTGTTGGGAAGGCGCTTGTTTGCTCACAGAACTATTTTACGGGCATTGTGTATATCGTTGCAGGAATGGCGGTTAATTTGTGATGGAATCACGCCGACAATTTGGATTGAACAGGCTGGCTTTATGGCGAAAATATCGGCTCAGGATTTTGTGGGGACTCGTGCGCGCTTTCAACGGATTGGCGATGCCAAGCTTTTTGCTGGCTGGATTGAAGATTTCTTTGGGAACAAGGTTGTTATCTCGACGAATACAAATCACTTGGTCAATATTGGGGATGAGTTTCGATTTGAGGGTTTTGGAAATCGTATTGCCGTCGTGTTTAATGCGAAATTGGATGCTGTGGCGAAGTTAGATATGGCAAACGAGAGTGTATTGACAGAGGTCGAGGGTACGAACGCGAAGATTTTGGAAGCGAAGAGGGTTAAGTTAGAATTGCAAGTTTGTTCGCCGGTTCGGTTTTCGGCTTCACACGAAAATTTGCGCATGTTATCTCCGGATATTTTTACGGTTTTGAATGAGGGCGCGGAGCAGGTTGAGGGGTTTATGATTGACATTGCGAAACAGGGAATCGGGTTTGTTTCGAAAAAGAAAGTGAAGCCCAAGGAATATGTTGAAGTAAGGATGGAGACTCGCATTGGCACGATTGAAGCGAAGGGGAATATTCGCTACTGCCTTCCAGATAAGGATCGTACTGGTTTTTACCGAGTTGGAATCATGTTTACTGATATGGATCGAGTGAATCGGCCTCGGTGGACTCGGTTTTTGTCACAGAACCATGAGTAGGGCTGTATTGGTAATTGCAACTGGAGTTACAATTTGTAATTTTCTATAATAGATGCGAAATTAAACCGAAGATATTCAATTGTTAGACTTTGCTAACAAAACAGTTTCAATGTCAAAAATCACGATCGACAACTTTGTAGGAACACGAACCCGCTTTCAGCGGTTGCGCGATGCGAAGATATTTAGCGGGTGGATTGAGGCTTATAATGGATCTATGCTTGACCTTTCTACGAATTCGAACCATACGATGAATATTGGCGAAGAGTTTAGGGTTGAAGGATATGGGCATAAGATTTCGATGGTCGTCAATGCAAAATTGAGCGAGATTGGAAAACTCGACTTAGTTAAAGAGGGGAAGTTACCGTCGGTTGAAGGAACAAATGCTCGTACTATTGAAGCGAAGCGGGATCTGTTTCGAATGGAAGTTTTGGGTTCAGTCCGCTTTGCAAGCTCTTCGGAAAACGTTCGGATCAAGACACCAGCGATTCCCCTCTTAGTCAAGCAGGGTTCAAACGAGTTGCAAGGATTCAGCCTTGATGTGAGCCAGCAAGGCATCGCCTTTACGACTTCTGGGACACTCGTGGTCAATGAGCAAGTGGATGCTCAGATCCAAACTAGCCGGGGAGTTATTGTTTGTTCGGGGACTGTTAGGTACTGTTTGCCCGATAAGGATCGCGTCGGTATGTGTCGGTGCGCACTTCATCTGGATCCATTTGATCGCATATCGGCTCCGAAATGGGAAGCCTTTATGGCGAGTCTGGATTAGCCTTCGGCTAGTTTGCGGCCCTTTTCTGCGTTTTGCTCAATAAAGTCTTTCCAGTTGTCGGGGACATCTGTATCTACAAATATGGCAGAGACGGGGCATTCTGGCTCGCAGAGACCACAGTCGATGCATTCGTCGGGGTTAATGACGACCATTTCGTCGGTTTCATAGATGCAGTCCACTGGACAAACGGTCATGCAGGATTTATCTTTGACTCCAATGCAGGGTTCGGTAACGACGTACGGCATCTTTTGATTTCTCTCTGATGGTGATTATGCAGGATATGGGGAGGAGGGTTGGGCGTTCTTGCCTTGATTGTTGAAAGGTGAATAAAAAGTGCAGATTCGTCTTTTTTGAGGGCATTTTGGCGGTTTGAGGCTGGGTATGTCCTGGGCTTAGGCAACGATTGTCGTTGGTTTAGCCTAAAATAATAAACAGGAGTTACAAATTACGAATGGCAATCACACTTTCTGAGCGCGCGGTTACTGAGTTGAAGGACTTGATGTCGAGTCAAGAGAAACCGGATGCGTCGCTTCGCGTCTGGGTTGCAGGCGGCGGCTGTTCAGGCCTGACCTATGGGATGGCTTTGGACGATGGTGAGCCGGAAGATG
>JBJXDW010000044.1:0-12371 GCA_046154445.1 Fimbriimonadaceae bacterium
TAGCGATATCCCTTCTTTCAAATATCCAACGATCTCGCCACGCTCAACCGCGGAAAGGTGACTGTAGTTCTTTCCCATCGCAACACTCTTTTAGCACCTGTTGCACTTGTAGCGTGAACTGACAGAACCCATACAAACCCCTCCCTAAACCTCACTCACAAACGAAGCCGCCCGCTTATCCAAAAACGCCGCGACTCCCTCTTTCCCCTCAGCTCCCGAACGAGCCCGAGCCAGCAACTTGCTCGACTCATCATTGCTCAAAGGCGGCTGACACGCGAGCCACTTACTCGTCGCTACCGCATCCGGACCATTCCGCAGAACATCCGCAACCTTCGCCATCGCAATACCCCGGACATCCTCCGCCGAAGCAACGTCATGCACCAGCCCAATCCGCAACGCCTTCTCCGTCTCAAAAACCTCGCCCGTCGTAAACAAAGCCCGCGAATGACCGCCCCCAATCTTCTGAATCACATAAGGCGAAATCGTCGCCGGAACCAACCCCAACCGAACCTCACTAAACGAAAACTTTGTCCCCTCTACCGCAACCGCAACATCTGCCGCCGCGACCAGACCACAACCCCCACCAAACGCCGCTCCATGAACCTGCGCCACAATCACTGCCCGGCAACTCACCATCGCATCAAAGAGCTCCGCCAACTTCAACGCATCCGCTGCATTTTGCTCCTCAGTATAGTTTGCGGCCGCCCGCATCCAATTCAAATCCCCACCCGCACAAAACGCCTTCCCCTCGCCACTCACCAGAACCGCGCGAACACCCTTGTCCAACCCCTTAAACAATTCCGAAAGCGCCGCAATCAATTCATCATTAAATGCATTCCGCACATCCGGCCGATCCAAAACCACATCCAGCCACTCACCCTTGTTCTCCACTCTCAGCATCAATCAATTATGCCACCTTGACCCATCGCAAACCATGTGGCACGGGTGAAACCAGTGAAGTTTGGTTTATTGTTGATTGAATTTCTGCCGCAAGTATCTCGCAAATGTGTGCACATCTTGACAAGACGGGAAGAGACATGACAACATATGTCAAGACATATGTTGTCATCACCAAAAGCCTCGATAGAGTTTGGAATGTGGTTGCGAGAAATTCGAACATCTCGTAACCTGCCAATCCGTGTCGTTGCGGCAGCCGTTGAAATGGACCAGGCTCATTTGTGCAAAGTTGAATTAGGACATCGCATGCTAACTCAAAAGCAAGTTCACGCCCTGGCTAATTTCTTTGAACTTGATAAGGATGAATTTGAAGCAAGACAGATAGCGGCCAAATTTACAAGCGAATACTCAGATTGCCTAGCAACGCGAAAGGCAGTTGAGATGCTATTTGAGGCTCGGTCAACTTACGATGCAAATGTCACACCAACTTCAGGAGAATAAAATGCAGCCAACCTACATCGAAGAAGATTTACAAGTTATAGAGTCGCATTCTTATCAGAGTGAGAATCGTAAAAACGCGAGCACAAGACCTTACATTTCTCTCTTCTCTGGCGCGATGGGTCTTGATATTGGCCTAGAGCGAGCAGGCTTTTTACCAGTTGTTTGCAATGAAATTGACACGCTTGCTGTTCAAACAATCAAACTTAATCGACCATCAGTTCCTGTAATTAGCGATAGCGTCGAAAAGGTCACTGTAGATTCACTTTCTGAAGTGGTGGGATTTGATGTCCGCGGCATTGACCTTATTGTTGGTGGGCCGCCTTGTCAGGCATTTAGTGTCTTCGGGCAACGGAGAGGTCTACAGGATGGCAGAGGCAAACTCGTCTTCGAGTTTTTCCGACTTATTTCTGAAGTTCAACCAAAGGCATTTCTCATGGAGAATGTTCGTGGACTCCATTCAATGCCAATCGTTCCATTGGGGAGTGGTAAAGAGGAGGACGAAATTCCGAAAGAGCATATGGAGCCAGGTTCACTTCTTAGAGAACTTATCCGACTCTTTGAAGGAATAAATTACAGGGTTGATTGCTACCTTGTCAATTCAGTAAATTATGGAGCTCCTCAAATCAGAGAGCGGCTCCTGTGTATTGGTTCGAGGTATGACATCGAACCCGATTTCCCGCAACCAAAATACAGCAATCGCCCATCAGATGGATTGCCGCCATTTCGTGTACTGGGGGACGCAATTGGAAAGGACTTTGTTGACCCTGACCCATCAATAATGAATTTTAGCCCACGAAAATTGGAGTATCTGGCCCAAGTCCCAGCGGGCGGAAATTGGAGGAATCTACCAATAAATGTTCAAAAAGAGTCAATGGGTAAAAGCTGGTTCTTAAAGGGTGGTCGGAGCGCATATTGGAGAAAACTTTCCTTTGAATTTCCCTGCCCCACAGTTGTTACAATGCCAAATCATGCGGGCACGAGCATGTGTCATCCAACGGAATTAAGAGCACTGACCGTGGGCGAAATGGCTGCAGTTCAAGAGTTCCCTGCAACTTGGCGATTTATAGGTTCGGCAACAGACAAATGCCGGCAAATTGGAAATGCTGTCCCACCAAGACTTGGGCAAGTCGCAGGCGAAGTGCTTGAGAAACTTTTGGCATCAGCCGAGGGAATGACGCCAATTTCGCATCGACCACAATCATCGGGCAAGGTAATCCATATTCGCCCGCATGTTAGGACTCGCATTTATCATAAGTCAGGAGTTGAAGTTTCGGCGCATCAAGGCTACTACGACGAAACCGTCAAAAATCAACCAAACTTGTTTGAAGATTAAGCCAAATCTTAGCCGTTTACCTTAGCTACGATAGCGGCCCAATCGACCGTACCATCAGTTCGCACACAGTCGGCGTATTGGGCTGCAAACTCTTTCTTAAAGCCTGCCATCAAATCGGCTAAGGAGCCAAATTTCTCTTCAGCTTCCACGGACCCGCGAGTGATTCCATTTAGTACCCAATTCTGAGTTTCTTCTTCTCCTTCATTTAACCAAGCCCAAAACTGCTTCCCGGCATAAACGTTGACGTGCATTGTTACGTCAACGACATCATGATTAGCTCCGCGATTAATACCTCGTAGAATATCGTACTTGTCAGTTAGAGTGTCTAAAGTGCCGTAAAACACGCCAACCGCAATTTCGTCAAAGTGAAAAGGCTTCAATACACCATCATCGCGGTGCTTAATCATCTCATTGAACGATTTGTTAAGTTGGACAGCCATTGTTAATTGAATTGTCCACCTACCGGCTTTTAGTGAAAGCAGCTTGTCTGGCGCACCGTCTTTACCTGGAATGATGTGGTCAATCTCATCAAACATTGACCGATTAAGTGGCTCAAGTTGTCTCGTAGCCCTATCTAGCTTTATGGTGTTGAAGACCTTTGGTAAGATTTTCTCGTCGATTAGTTTCCCAAATCCTGTCGAATATCCGGTGGCCAAATGCGATGAGACTAGAAATTCCCCCAGTTCGTCGAAAGTCGTAAAATCATGCATACCGAAAACCAATGGTACGAGGAATGGGTTGACAGACATTGATTCATGCCTAAGCTCAATCAACTTTTTGTATCGTTCTCCCATCCACCAAACGACCTGCTCGGCAACCTTTTGCTCAATTTCCTGTTGGGACACTCTCATAGCGATTTACAACGACTGAAAATGGTGTGAAACAAAGTCGTTCAACTCGGGTTCAACATGACCATCCATGCTATTTCTGGCATTATTAACTGACGATACCCAACCTCTCTCATTGGAGGCATACCGCTAATGAAAGGTGGAATGAATTTCGTTCCTACCTTCCTATTGCCAGCAAGTATCTGATTCTTCTCACCCATAACTTAAATCAATTTGGCTAATTACCATACAATTTACCCGCGCACCCTACTCCTTCAATCCCGCCTTATACCGAATCGAGGCAAACACCTTATCGATCCCCGCCACACTCTTCGGATCACTCGGATACCCAACCGCCATCACCGCATAAACATCCTGACCATCACCCAACAAAAAGCTCTTAAACAAACTAGACTGTTCGCCTTTTCCCAAAACATGAGATTGAGTAATGATCATCTTCTCATCAAGCTTGCCAACTTTGCGACCCATTTCTTTAACCGAATCTTCGTTCTCACTAATCCCCGTCACCAAATCTTTCGCAACTTGCGTCAAGTGCTTCTCCGTCGCGGTCGTACCGGGCTTGCCGTGAAACACCGAAATCAAAATGAAGAAATCATCATTCTCATAGGTGTAATCATCAGTCGTGAGCACCCAATCATCTTTGTCTTCAACCTTGGTCTCACCCGTAGAAACAATTTTTCCAGGCAAGTTCAAACTAAACGCCGATTTGCCCAAGTACTGGCGCTTCCAGGCATCCTGCAAAGCCAATGCCCCACCTGCAAATGCCAACGCTGCAACCAGCGCAACCGGAATCAACTTACTACGACTCATCATTTTCACTTACCTCTTAGACGCATATCGTAGCGAACCGTATCCATAAACCGATCACATTGTCCCTTTTGTCCGAACCGTAATCGTCGCTGGATAATGCGCTCCGCTCAGCGGCATCGTCTCAATCCTAATATCTTCGGCCTGCCCAGGTGCCAACTTCACTTCATAAAGAGTCATCGTTTCTTTAGTCTGAAGCATCTTCCCCGGCAAAACCTTGCCATTCACACTAAACAGCGCCCCCGAATAACCCGCACTTGCCTCAAAAACCACCTCAACCACCCGCTCCTTATCCGTCGGATTCTCCACCCGTCCCTCAATAATGTAATGAACTCCAAAATTCCCGCTCAGCGGCTCGCCCCCAATTTTGCTCTTGATACTCTCTTGTCCAATCCGAACAAATCCTAACTTCCCACCCACCTGATACATAAATCCAAGCTGCTTCGCTGGTGATTCATAAATGTGCTTTTCTTTGCCCACGACCGGTAACGAAAACCGCTCAAATCCCATCGCCCGCCGAACCAACCAAGGCTTCGCATCCATCCCTTGCGGCTGCCATTCTCCCGCAACTTCGTTTGGCCAAAGAGCATTGGCCACCAAAACGACATCGTCCGATCCCCCCGGCATCAAACGCATACTCGCCAGCCCACTTGTCGTCTCTTCTGGCATCAATCGCCGCATCACAATCGGTACCACCGAACGGGCCGGAATAACCACAATTGATCCCTGATAGTTCATCCAATTGGCAAAAAATGCCTTCCCTGCCTCGAATCCCGCCTTCGTCGGATCAAGATTTGGAACCGGATCGCCATCAACAATCCAAATTCGCGCATCCTTATCGCTCCGGTTCACCAGCACATACTGTATCACCATCGGATTCCGTGTCTTATTGCAATGGTGCCAAAGCAACCGATCCGGTGAATCCGTCGTCAATCTCGCATAATAAAGTTGCCCCGTCCCCTTAACATTCTCCGGCTCATTGCTATACCAAAGTGAATCTTCAAAAATCCGACCTCCACCCAAATTCTTAACGACGACGCTCACCCAACCAGAACTCGGCGCAAATCCAGCCGAATCCACCTTCGTCGCAACCTGAATCACTTTGCTTTCGCCCGGCAAAACTGAGTCAATTCCCGGAATCGAAAACCGAACCGCTGCATTCCCAAACGCTTCAAGCTTTGTTGACATCGCCCCCCGAATCGCTTCAATCACCAACTCCTTCGAGGCAGGATTACCTGTCACCTCGACCGTCAAAGTCTGAGGCAAATTCGCCGCATAAGCCATAACAATAAAAGGAATGCTGTAACTCAAATCACCAACAAAAAGCTGGATCTGCCCTTCGCCCAGCTCAACAGGCATAACCACTAAATCAAAGCCCCTACGGGTCACCTCAACTGCCCCTGCCGGCTCTACACGGATTTCCGCCTTTCGAGCCATCGCCCCAACAATCCTCACCGACTGCGACTTACCAAAAATTAAATCGAGTTGAGAATCAAGAATCGCCAAGGCCGGAACATAAAGCGCCTTATTGATCGACTTCGACCAATCTTCGGCGAGTTCATCGGGTGTTCTCCCTTGCGCTTTGGCTTCAGCCACCGTAATCGTAACCACTGTCGCATCCTGCAACGCCACCCGCATTCCCGGATCAGCCACAACCCGTACCGTTTGTCCTCGCTTAAATCCGGCAAGGGCCTTGGCGATAACTGCAACCCGCTCCTCCGGTGCATATCCGCCTGCAGATGTCTTGATCGTCAGGGCATCTATTCCATTGATGACCAGGGTTTTCCCATTCGGCAAAACATCAGCGTCGGGCGCAAATCGAGCGTAAGACACAACTGCCCCAAACGCAAAAACCACCGCCACCAAAAACCGAAACCCCATAACATTCCTAATTCTTAATCTTCAATTCTTCCGCGCAAGCCATGCAATAGGCTTTTCCATCTGCAGATGTCACCGCATCTTCCTTCGGCAAGTGACCCTTGCAATTCTCACACCAGACTTGACCCTCCGGAGCTGGTTTGCCTTCCTCATGCTTAATCATCGCACCCGAGGAATCAATTGAGCTATTTTCCGTCGGAGCCATCCCCGATCCTGATGTGGGCGAACCAGTTGTTGCCCCGATCGCTCCAGACCCTGGCGTCGTCCCCTCCGTCCCCGTAGTCGCTCCAGGTGTTGAAGGATTCTCGGTACTCCCTGATGTTCCACTTCCAACTGAGCCACCAGTTGAAATCAATTCAGCGTCCTTCCCCTTACCATTGCACCCAACAACAACGAGCGCGAAAATCAGCGCCAGAACAAGGAAAGCGAGACGATTCATAAGGTCTACCTGCAATTATGACGGATTCAGCTGCTAGTCCAAAGGAAAAGGCTGCGCCCGCACCACAACCATCCCATTGCAAGTTCGTACTCCCTTCCCCCAAGCAACCAAATCCTGCTCAACAACCTTTCCTGCCGAACTCGATGCATGCAAAAATTTCCCATCTCCAGAATAAATCGCAACATGAGAAAAGTCAAGCCCCTTCTTTGTTGTGCAAAATCCCAAAAAGTCACCCGACTGCATGAACTTCAAGTTTTCCTGCCATCGCTCAACCGGAATCCGCTTAAATCGAACCGAAGCCAACTTGTCCTCCATTGCTCTCGCTGATTTCTCAAAGTTTTCGACATACTCACTCGCCAGATATTTCTCCGGGTGAGTGCTCATATAGCTCGTATCTGGATTCCAATCAACCCCGCCCACAAAGCCCTCCAAAACGATCTTAAGCTTGCCGTCCCGCCGATGTGTCTCAAAGAAATCCGTTGTATAGTGCAAGCGACTCCAATAACCACTCACCCTTTCACCGCGATATCGGGTTTGCCTCACTGCCTCCCTCACCTTAGATTCTGTAACATCCGAAGCACATCGAGCGACCGCCCAACTCGTCTCCAAAAATGTCACACAGTCCAACTTATCCCAAAAAACTTGACATCGCTCCGGATTCCCCTCTAAAGTCCAGCCAACATAAGGAACTTCTAAAAATTCTCGACCCACTCGAACAATTCGTTCACCAAAATTTAACTGTGGCCAACGATCTCTTTTCGATTTTTCTCGCAACAAGAGAGTTCTGTTTTCAAAAACATCCAACACTGGGAAATTCAAAAGCACAGAACCACCTACACAAGACGTCATTAAAAATTCTCTGCGGTTAAGAAGCATCGATTCATCTTACTGGAAACAAAAATTGCCGTCACACTGCTTTTTCAGAGTGACGGCAGATATTTTCTAATTATTGTTGTTAAGAACAGTCACAGTCACTTGCTCCACAACAGGAGTGCATCCAGCTTCTTGAGCCGTGATCACAACATTGTAAGTTCCTGGCTGAATGCTGCCATTCGTTACGTAATGAATGTCTACAGCCGTACCCTGATTCAATTGAACTGTAACGGGATTACTCGCAAAATCAAAGGTCATACCGCTTGGTAATCCGGAAACTGTCAGATTTAACGTCGCTTCTCCCGGAGCTCTCGATTGAAGTCCCTGTCCAACACCATTGAAGATATCCAATATCTCTTCCTGGTCACTGTTAGGAGAAGTAAAGACATCATTGTTTGTTGACATCGTTATTGCAGCACACTGCAAAGGCGTTCCTGTTCCAGTTGCTCCGTCAGGAACATAGGCACCCATACCGCCACATCCAAGGATGAATGCCAAAGCACCAATCGCTCCAATTTGCCAAAATTTCATTAGAACTTCACCTCACCATTGCCGTTCAACAACGAACCTGTGTTACCACCGACGACCTCGACAGTTACAGTCCGCACAACGCTCGTACAACCCGCTTCCGTTACGGTCAACGTCAGTTCGAAAGTACCCAGCTCAGCACCGTCACCATCCAGACCCAATGTATGCACGAACAGACTATTTAGCCCGACCGTATTGGTTTGCGGAGTGATGGTTGTGCCCACATCGTTGGGATTGCCTGAAACTGAAATTGTGTAAGTCGCATCACCTGGCGCGCGTCCTTGCAAATCTTGTACGTTTCCGTTTGTAACAGTCACATCAAAATTCGTCAAGTTCACATCGTCAATGGTACAAGGATCTTGCACATATATTGCCAGAGCAGCACACTGAAGCGGTGTCCCAGTGCCCGTTGCTCCATCCGGTACATAAGCTCCCATCCCAGCGCAACCAAGAATGAAGGCCAGCGCACCAATTGCACCAATTTGCCATATTTTCATATTCTCTCTAACCTCCTGAAAAGACATTCAAACTAAATGTCTCAGAGACCGGCGTGCACCCTGCTTCAGTTGCTGTGACAGTCACATTGTATGAGGATCCAGCTTGACTTCCTGTTGCATCCAACGTCAAATCCGATTGCTGAGCTGCATTTAATCCAACAGTCACCGGATTCGGGCTAAAAGAACCTGTCACAAAGTTCGGAAGTCCTGAAACAGAGAGCGTGACAGTTGCATCGCCAGGGGCACGACCTTGGGTTAAGAACTGACTGATCTGCCCATTAACAACAACGATTGCAACGGAATCAACCGTGCCTTGATCAATGTCAACTGTATTTGGCACGATCAAACTCAAAGTTGAGCATTGTAATGGTGTCCCAGTGCCCGTTGCTCCATCCGGAACATAAGCACCCATCCCGCCGCAACCAAGAATGAAGGCCAGCGCACCAATTGCACCAACCTGCCAAAAGCGCACTAGAATTTCACCTGTACGCCCGCACCCAATCCAAATCCACGTTGAAGCCTGTGGCTCATGCTAAATCCTGTTGTATCGCCCAAACTGTTGCCCGCAGAAACCCAGAATGACTTTCCAGAATCCATCGCATAACGTAATGCAAAGTTGAAGACTGGCTCATCACCCAAGTTGCCCAACACATCTGCCGTATTGTCGCCACGAATCAAGAACATTGAACTCGCATCGAAACTCAACTTATCAGAAAGCGGTGTGCGGAGAGCCGCAGATGCCGCGATTATAGTGACGTCATCAGAAGTCAAACCAGTAACGCCAAAAAACACAGATCGCCCCTCATCCTGACCTTGCCAACCCGCTGTCCAAGTCGCAACCGGCTTATCATTCGCTGGAGTTGAAGGCTTTGCTCCACCAACTGCAACATAGATATTGTTTTTGCGCCAAATCGCCTGAATTTCAATATCCGTGCCGCCCGTTCGAGTCAAGCCCACATTTGTGAACTCAGCTCCGCTCGCCCGAAGCACTATGTCGAAGCTGTCATTTAAGCCGTAGTAGAAAGCCAGATTCCCGTAAATCTTTGCCTCATTCTCATCAAAGCTTCTAAAGCTTAACTTGACTTCCTTTTCGCCCTTGCCCAATTTGGAACTCATCGTGTCGGAAAGAACTCCTACCTGTGCCGAAGCTGCAAGCGGAACCATGATAATTGCCGCCCCCAAAAGCGAGCGTGTTGTGACATTTGCCATACACCAAAATCATATCTAATTTGCACAAGAAAAAGTTGCAGACAATACAAAAAAGTTCAAGCCGCTAAGACAGTTTTAGATAATCATCCTCACTTTCAACCGTTCGATAGTAATATGGCGTCATTGATTCGAATTCCCCGGCACAGGTATCAACCATTTTCACCACCGATTTCCCTTCGCATTCCCTAACACTATCATTCCAACGCAATATTGTTTTGCTTATCTCGCCCAAAGAGTCCTTGCCAGTTGCCAACCAACCCCCCAACTTTAAACTCTCTGAAAAATCCGCAAAACTACTCCCCTCAACCCACAACTCCGCGGCGCGAACAACTCGTCGACTAATCCCTAACAACTCCCTAACCGCCAAACTAGAATAGCCCAGCTTCATTGCACGTTCAATCACGGGACAAGCGTCGACTTCACCATTTTGCATCCGACAGTCTATCAATTCTTTCTCCACCGTAATCAAATTCGAAATCTTATTCAAAAACCACTTATCCACCCGGCTCACATCGTGAATGCGCGCCACCGTCCAATCCCGACGCAAAGCCTCCGCCAATGCCCACAACCGCTCATCAGTCGGCACCCGGCAAGCCAATTCTAACTCCGAATCGGTCAAACGCGCCATTCCCGCATGGCGCAAATCCTTCGATTTCACCTCAAGGCCCCTTACCGCTTTCATCAAAGCCGCCTCAAAAGTCCGATCAATCGCCATAACTTCACCGGTAGCCTTCATCTGCGTACTCAGCTTTCGATCTCCACTCGCAAATTTATCAAACGGCCAACGCGGAATCTTCACAACGCAATAATCCAAAGCCGGCTCAAAACAAGCCTTCGTAGTTTTTGTCACCGCATTCTCAATCTCATCAAGTGTTTTGCCCACTGCAATCTTCGCCGCAATCCGAGCGATCGGATAACCCGTTGCCTTACTCGCCAACGCCGAACTACGTGACACCCTAGGATTCACCTCAATCACATAATAATCAAAACTATCCGGATTCACCGCGAGCTGAACATTGCACCCTCCCTCAATCCCCAAACTCGCGATAATCTTTAAGCTCGCAGTCCGCAACATATGATATTCAATATCGCTCAGAGTCTGGCTCGGCGCTACAACGATCGAATCCCCTGTATGGACTCCCATTGGATCTAGATTCTCCATATTACATACCGTAATGCAGTTCCCCATCTTGTCCCGCATCACCTCATATTCAACTTCCTTCCACCCCAACAAACTACGCTCAACCATCAACTGGCTCCGCATCGAAAGTTTCAAACCCTTCCGCCCAATCTCCCAAAGTTCTTCCCGAGTATTGGCTACCCCACCTCCAGTCCCACCCAAAGTATAAGCTGGCCTGACAATACATGGGTAAGGAACCTCATCCAAAACCCGAGTCAAATCATCTTCGTTCTCAACAATCCAACTTTCCGGAACTGGCTCATTGATTTCCCGCATCAACGTCCTAAACAGTTCACGATCTTCAGCCTTTCGAATCGCATCGAGTTGTGTCCCCAAAAGCTTAACCCCATACTTTTCAAGAATCCCCAATCGATCTAACTCGCTCGCAAGATTTAATCCCGTCTGGCCCCCCAATGTCGCCAGCAAACCGTCCGGCCGCTCTCTCGCAATCACTCTTTCGCAAAATTCCGGAGTCAATGGCTCAATATAAACTGCCTCTGCCGTTTCCTCATCCGTCATGATTGTCGCCGGATTTGAATTAATCAAAACAACTTCATAACCCTCTTCTCGAAGACTTTTACAAGCCTGAGTCCCCGCATAATCAAACTCCGCTGCCTGTCCAATAATGATCGGCCCACTTCCGATGACAAGAATCTTCTTCACTAAAACGTCATCATACCGAAACACACCCAGTAACCCTACGGGCAGTTTTTGCCCAAAGACCTGTTAAAATAGAAATCGTTTTGCGCAATTGGCGCATTTAAGAGCGGATTAGAACTAAATGACACAGATGAAACGAAAGAAATTCCGAGTATTACTCGCACTTGTAGCACTTCTAATCCCTCTTTCGGCCCTAGCCCAAAGCCGATTTATTATTGAACCAGCCGCAGAGGAATATCCTCAGAACACCACGATCGTTGAAACCGCAACGATGTTTTTTGGTCAAAACTACACAAATCTCGAATACGGCACCCGCATAGACCAACCATCTGCCCTCGCCCTTCACCGTCTCGATTGTTCATCAGGGCAATCTGCGCTAGCTTCAATCCCGCAAAACGTTTGGAGCGGGGGACCTTTCACCACAGTCAACAAAGTTGGTCTCAAAGTCGGATTCAGACCCAAAGGCGATTTCGTCGGCGCCCTCACAATCACATTTTTTGCCCGTACACCAGGTTCAACAACCGATCTATTTACAAAATCTGTTACCGTCAGCATAGGATCAATGCCCCCACCATTAATGAACTATCCGATCCCGAACGAAAACCTCAGTCCTGCCCCCGCATTCCAAGGTGCCTTAACCTCGATCTATCCCCAATTGGTCATGTACCAAATAGAAATGGTTGGCCCTACCAATCGCACAATCACCATTCCACTTCAATCC
>JBJXDW010000045.1:0-7165 GCA_046154445.1 Fimbriimonadaceae bacterium
CCACCAGATTGTGAAGGTAGCTATCTAACTTTCGTTTTCGTAGTTCGTGAAATGCTTCAACTAGCACTGAGATGGGAAGCAGGAAGCGATGTGGGGTAGCTTCAAAAAAATAGGCCGCTTCTCGATGATACCTGTCGTCCTCGTCTGCAATTCCAACGATGAATCCTGTGTCACATAGAATGAATTCTTCAGCTCTCAGTTTCATTATAACTCTAACGACCTTTCAATAAAATGGTCAATTTCGATGCTCACTTCTGAATTGTCTTTATCCCCTACCATTCTCACTGCCATTTCGTAAAGCTCGACGGATTCAATTAATGCAAGGGGAACTGGTGCCGCTGCGAGTCGACCAGGTTCAATTTTATAGAACGATCCCTTGAATGCTGAACTTTGTCGAGATAGCCATGCGTCAAATATCGAGGAGTTTAGGATGGCTGCCAAGGTGTATATCTGGGCAGGATCGGCAGGGATAATGCTTGTTCCGCCGACTGGATGGACAGCTCCCGTTTCGTCGAGTGCGAAGGCTACGCTGGGAACTAGATCACGAGTAAGCAACTTTTCTCTGGTTCTCCATTCTTCATCCCGAACTGAGGCAAACTCGTACCAAAGCCGGTTTGGAATGCGAATACTCGCTCTTGACTCAAGAAGTAACCTTTGGCTAACTAAGTACTCATATATTCGAGGGGCGACTTCCCTTAGTTCGTCTTCTGCTACTACACCGCGTTCATTGTAAGGCATTAACAGCATTCTCGGCGATGGTTCACGTTCAAAACTTCTATACCTTTCGATTTCACTCCCTGAAGCGGTTGGCCGCAAAAAGCGTTCCTCAAACAGAAACTGCCGACCTTCTTCGTTCACAACTTTTACGTAACCGGAGCCAGGCTCATCAATGCGGTCAAGCATAAAAACACTGTTTGCACCTGTTTTGATACCCTGCCTAACCATGGCAACTTCATTCAATGCAACAGAATCTCGATTAAGTAATTGGAACAATCTCTTAGCTTTTGGATCCTGGAAATGCCACGTGTCGCCGAAGTCATATTGGGAGACATCAAATCTAGCTAGCAATTCATTATCCTCATAATTTTGTGCAAAAACTGCACCTTGAACGAGCCACAGGTCTGATGGCGATGTTAATCCATAAGCCTGGATAATTCGCGCGTTATGTTCTGGAAAGTTACCCTTTTTGAGTCCGAGGAGTCCAATGTATGCAGATACACCTGAAAAGACTTCGTAACTTCCAAAATCTACGAGTAACTCAAGAGAGGATGTCGACTTGATGTAGTCTCTTATTCCAGAGCCAGAAGCACTTGTGAACAATCGATTAGGTATCACTAATGCAATTGCTCCACCTTCTTTTACCAACTTTAAACCTCTTTCAACGAACAGGCTACTATAATCGAACCGGCCCTTTGCAGCAACAAAGCGTGATCTGTAATCCTCAGGATTCTGGATAACAGTATGCGGCACAAATGGAGGATTGCCTACAACTGCGTCAAAAGTAAGGTTTTTGATGGTATCAGGCAAATCACCAGCGAGAGCATCGCCTGTCACAACGCAGGATGAAACCGTTGGGAGAGGCAATTCGATCCCCTCTTGAAGCAAACGTAAATAGATGAGTATCCTGGCCAATGCTACTACTCGTGAATCTATATCCATCCCCACAATATATTGTTCTTGTATCAATTTTCTTGCGAATTCAGACCGACCTTGCAGTGGATGGCGACCAATTAGTTCATCTAGTGCGCGGAGCAGGAATGCGCCAGAGCCGCATGTTAAATCTGCAATGCGTGGCGGCGTTTCAAAAGAAAAATCTTCTGCAGTTACGGTATCCATTGCATGTCGAACAAGTAGATGAACTATTGGCCAAGGCGTGTAATAAACACCTCGTTGTTTCCTGACCGAATGTTCTGCAACTGGCCTTGACTCATCTCCGAAAAGTGACGATTGAATTGGAGGGTTGCCTTCGGCCAGGACTGTGGCTGTATATCTCTCGTAAACCCGACCAAATACGTCAGGATGAATCCAACCAAAATTTAGTCTTGTGTCACCTAAACCATATTTGACGGCATATAGAGATTCAATGATAGATTGTATTGCAGATTCCGAAAGTCGTTGGTACGGCCTATCTTCGAAGAGGGCGGTTTCAATTTTTTCAGATGCGGCTTGAAACAGCATGTCCAAAAATTCCATGCGCCCACGTTCTAGTCCTATGTATTGCTCAAGGTGAGGAATAATATGATTTGCGTAACCCTGCAAATCTTCGATTGCTCTTAATACAAACAGCTGTGAAATGAATAGATGTACGTCTTGATCCACTTGTTGAGGATCGCCTTTGCTCGTAGCTGCAGCAATCCGTCTAGCTTCCGCTAACTTTTTAATTAATGCAGTTTCAATAGAATCGATTGGCTCTGATTCTAATAATCGTTGACGTAGCGTAGGTGCTTCGATATGAACGTTCAACCGACTTTGAGGTGTGAAATGCGATTCGATTTCCAGTAGGTTTTCGGGAGTGATTCCAAAGCTGCAAAATGTGTTACCCAGTTTGTATCTGGTATTAATAACTCTTCGTTGGCCGGCTCGAAGATCTAACAACCATTCGATGTTAAGATGATATGCAAGTGCCGTGGCGTCATCGCCACTATCTTGAATTGCGCACTGCAAGTCTCCCGGGCGTCCAAGCAACAGGCAGCCTGGGTAGTTAGTGTCTCTACGGAATTCCTCCAATGAAACCCAACCTAGTTCTACTGCGAGCTTCTCTGCAGGAACAGCTGCATTGCCACCTATCAAGACTTCATTAAAGTAAGCAGAGCCAATCATAGGTCAGTTATACTCCGTAAAGTCTCGCCTCCGCATCGTACCATTTCGGATAAATGGATGGGATGGTGCATTTGTCGGTGCTTTTTGACGGGACAATCTGCCTAATTATCTTCGCCAAGGGGTCTAGTTTGGCGTGGGTCCGTTGTTTTGAACCTGCGCTAGGGTGTATTATTCCTGTTTGCGTCTACTGCTGTCCTAACCTGCTCTGGAAAACGAGCAGACCAGACTCAGTTAACTTGCGTTCTCGTTGGAATTGATCTTTTTAGATTGGCTCTGGGGTGAGCGTTAAGAACGACCTGGAGAAACATTTGGCACGAAGTCTTAAAAAAGGTTACTTCGTCGATGATCACCTGATCAAAAAGGTGGACACGATGAATGAAAAAGGTGAGAAGAGGGTTATCAAGACCTGGTCTCGCCGTTCGACGATTATTCCCGACATGATTGGTCACACATTTGGTGTGCACAATGGCAAACTGCACGTTCCGGTTTTTGTAACGGAAAACATGGTTGGTCACAAGCTCGGTGAATTTGCTCCGACCCGCACGTATAAGGGTCACGACGGTTCCATTCCGGACCGGGGGACGAAGTTCCGCTAAGGCGGGATTCGGAGGTTTACGATGGAAGTACAAGCAGTTGCAAAGTTTGTTCGAGTTCAACCGCGCAAGGTGCGTTTGATCGCGAAAGAAGTGAGAGGTTTGGGCGCCAATTACGCCGCCAATCACTTGCGTTTCCACCCGAGCAAGGGTGCATTCGTTTTGCATAAGGTTTTGATGAGCGCGATTGCGAATGCAGAAGCGAATCACGGCCTTGATTCACGCACTTTGAAGATTCGCGACATTCGCGTTGATGAGGGTCCAGTTTTGAAGCGTATTCAAGCACGCGCTATGGGCCGGGCGAACCGCATTTATAAGCGGATGAGCCACATCACGGTTGTGGTGGAAGATATTGAACCAACTCCAGTTGTCCAGGTGGCAACGACTCCGGCTAAACCGCGACCGACTCTGGCTGGCAAAGCTAAGAAGGCGGTCAAGAAGGTTGAAGCTAAGGAAGAGGTGGTTGAAGAAGTCGTCGAGGAGGTTTCAGCGGTTGAGGAAGTTGAAGAGGTGAAAGCCGAAGAAACGACTGAGACGGTTGAGGAAGTAACCCCGGAAGCCGAAGGGGAGGAAAAGAACTAAGATGGGTCAGAAAATTCACCCGGTAGGCTTTCGAATTGGCGTTATTCGCGGACACGACAGCCACTGGATTTATCCGAAAAAGCATTATCGACATGCGCTTGCGAGCGATACGCTCATCCGCAAGTATGTCAAAGCCAAGGTTTCGAAGGGATTAGTTTCCCGCGTTGAGATCGAACGCGCAGCCAACCGAATCAAGGTGACGATTTATACGAGTCGCCCCGGTGCGGTTATTGGTCGCGGTGGTAAGGGCATTGACCAAATCAGCGAAGACCTGAACCGCATTATGCGAAAGGATGACGACACCGCGCAAGTTCAAGTGAACGTGAGCGAAGTTCGCCAACCTGAACTCGATGCTATGTTGGTGGCAGAAAACATCGCCGTTCAACTTGAACGACGGATTAGTCACCGACGGGCAATGCGCCAAGCAATTACTCGCGCTCAGCGAATGAACGGTCGCGGCATGAAAATCATGTGCGGCGGTCGCTTGAACGGCTCAGATATTGCTCGCGTTGAAGTTGACAAATTTGGAAAAGTTCCCCTGCACACTTTGCGGGCGGATATTGACTACGGCACTGCTACGGCGGCTACGATCTACGGATCAGTTGGCGTTAAGGTGTGGGTTTATCGCGGCGAAGTTTTGCCGGAGCGACAGCTTCAGGCAATGACAGACGCGATGAATGATCGCAAGCCCAAGAAGAATCGCAATAAGAACAAGAATCGCGATGATGCTGGGCAAGGCGGAGACAATCGATCGTCGGAAGGAAATTCTGGCGGCGACAATAAAGAGGTGACTGACAATGTTGATGCCTAAGCGAACAAAGTTTCGAAAGCAATTCCGCGGCAAGATGCGCGGTAAAGCGAATCGAGGAAACGTCGTTAATTTTGGTGATTACGGCCTGATGGCTCTCGAAGCGGCCTGGATTACCAGTCGCCAAATCGAAGCTTCCCGTATTGCCATGACTCGCCACATTAAGCGGGGCGGCAAAGTATGGATTCGAATCTTTCCAGACAAGCCTTATACCAAAAAGCCACTTGAGCAGAGAATGGGTAAAGGTAAAGCCGGCGTTGAAGGTTGGGTTTGCGTTGTTAAACCTGGTCGGATCATGTTCGAAATGAACGGCGTTCCGGTTGAAGTAGCTAAAGAAGCTATGCGACTTGCTCAACACAAGTTGCCGATCAAAACAAAATTTGTAACTAAGGAGGAGTTCCAAGAAGCCAACGGCCTCTAATGGGACACCTAAACGTAATGAAAGCACTCAAGGCAAACGATCTCCGGTCTAAATCAGTTCCGGAATTGGAAGAGATGGTTAAGGCAGAGCGCGCGGCTTTGTTCCAAGCACGCCGCGATCTCGTGTTTCGCCAATCGACCGACAACGCCAGCTTGAAGACTCGCCGACATAATATCGCGCGGCTCCTCACGTTGATTAACGAAAAGAAATCAGGAGATAAGTCATGAGCGAAACCGCATCACGGAGCGCACGAAAGGTTCGTCGAGGGCTGGTTCACAGCAACAAGATGGACAAGACCGTCGTTGTACTCTTGAGTACGACGTCGCAGCACCCGCTTTACGGAAAGACGGTGAAGAATTCAATGAAGGTCAAGGCTCATGATGATATGAGCTGTGACATCGGCGACACCGTGGAGATCATGGAAACTCGACCGCTGAGCCGCGATAAGCGTTGGCGCGTCACGAAGATTATTGAAAAGGTCAAGTAGGCCTTTTCTACAAGGTGTTTCTGCCACCCATTGCAGAGCAGTGCACGGCGTGCTAGTCATTAATTGACGACCACGCCCTCTGCATGAACCATTGGAGCGAAATAAATGATTCAACAGTTCTCGCGGCTGAAAGTAGCCGACAACTCAGGTGCACGCGAAGTGATGTGTATCCGAGTCTTAAAAGGATCGCAACCCCGATACGGCGGCATTGGCGACATCATCGTTTGTTCGGTGAAGTCGGCAACTCCTAACATGCCGATCAAAAAGGGTGAAGTGATCCGAGCCGTTATCGTCCGCACAAAGAAAGCGGTGCGACGTGCTGACGGTTCGACCTTACGATTTGACGACAATGCTTGTGTTGTAATTAACCCCAACAAGGAGCCCAAAGGCACTCGGATCTTTGGACCGGTGGCTCGCGAGCTTCGCGATGGTAACTACATGAAGATTGTCTCGCTTGCTCCGGAGGTGCTGTAACTATGCCAACCAAAGCTGAAATGAAGATTAAAACCCAACCGAAGCTCAAGCTTCGACAAGGTGATCAAGTTGTGATCATTGCGGGTAAAGACAAAGGCGAAATGGGTTATATTGCCAAGATTAGCCCGGAAGAAAACAAGGCTTACGTCTTGAAAGACAATCCGGATAATCCCGATGCGCCGTTGCCTTTGAACGCGGTTATTAAGCACAAGAAAGCGAAGTTCCAAGGCGAAAAGAGCGATCGATTGCGCATCCCGTCCCCGATTCATGTCAGCAATTTGATGTTGATTGAGCCGGACAAGAATCAACCTTCGCGGGTTGGTCGACGCAAAGAAGGCGGCAAGACAGTTCGTTATGCCAAGAAAACTGGCAAGACTCTCAACGACAAGCCGTTGATTGATAAGGAGTAGTTAGATGGCACGAAAGACAACTAAGATTGAATCCGGGCCGCAAGGTTCTTTGCCGGCACCGCGACTCAAGAAAATTTACAAAGAAACAGTTATCAAGAAATTGCGTGATCAGTTTCAATACAAGTCAGTGATGGAAGTACCGACTTTGACCAAGATTGTGGTCAATATGGGTACAGGCATCGATGATAAAGAGCTTGACTCTGCTTTGCGCGACATGACTTCGATCACTGGTCAAAAGCCGGTTTCGACGATTGCAAAGAAATCTGTTGCTCAGTTTAAGCTTCGGGAAGGCATGAAAATTGGTTGCCGCGTCACGATGCGAGGCGATCGCATGTGGCACTTCTTTGACAAGCTGAATACAGTGGCTTTGCCGCGACTCCGTGACTTCCAAGGCCTTTCGCCAAAGTCGTTTGACGGTCGTGGGAATTACTCGTTCGGTTTGCAAGAGCAGCTCGTTTTTCCTGAGATTGATTACGATTCGTTCGACAAAATGCGCGGTATGGACATCACGATCTGCACCACGGCAAAAACGGATGAAGAAGGCCGAGAGCTTTTGAAAGCACTTGGTTT
>JBJXDW010000046.1:0-45004 GCA_046154445.1 Fimbriimonadaceae bacterium
GTGGTCTTACCGACTCCGCCTTTTCCGCTGGTGATTGCAATTGTCAACATGTTTGTTTTCTCTCTCGATTAGTCTTGGAATGAATCCCAGAGTGAGTCGGCGCCGGTTCCGGCGATTGCGGCGAGAAGATCGGCGCGATCTGATTGTTCGTGAATTTTTGGTTTCCTAGGAGGTCTAGTATTCGGCGACTTTATTGAACGTTTGCCTTTTTCGGCTTCGCTCTCTTGCTGGGCTTGAATTTTTGCAACGAGTTCTTCCGAAGTATTTTTTGAAGCGATGGGCATCGAGTAGTTGCGCGCGATGGCATCAAAGATTTCGGCAGGTCCAGCAATTGAGATGACGAGTCGTTTGCCGAGTGCTTTTGTAAGGTAGTCAGTGCCATCGATATCAAGTGGATCGCAGATGGCGCAATGGAATTCGGTAGTTGTGACTCGGATTGGCAGGATGAGACGGCTGAGGGCAAAAGTTGGACTGACGAGTCGGAGGGCGGTTTCGGTCGGTTGAATTTCGGCAAGGTCGCAAACGGGGAGGTCGTATTGTTGGGAGAGACAGGAGACGATTTCTTTTTCAGTTATGAATCCAAGTGAGATGAGAACTTCGCCGAATCGCTGTTTGGATTCCTTTTGCATACATAGGGCTTCGTCCCTTTGCTCAATGGTGATTTTGTTGTTTTCGACCAGCCAATCTCCGACGCGTTGATACCGACTCATATTCTTGCCTTTCTATAGGTTGTTGGCGGGAAGACCCCACCTAGCAAAATTGTTGGCTTTTTGGATAGAAAACCTCATACGAATTCTGAGATTGTTTGATCGATCGGGGTTTCGAAGAATTCTAGGCAGCATTGAGAAGTCCGGGTCGGGCAGTGGCGAGTTGGACGAGGGGTTCGATCTCGTTTTCGTTTAGTGCGATTGGAGTCTGAGGGAATGGGACTTGCCAATCACCTAGGCCGAGAGTTTGAGTTTCGGCAACAGCTTTCGCGGTTGTTAGACAGGCTTGGGAGGCGTCTTGGTCTTCGAATGGGGTGTTGATGCAGTTGACAGTTTGGATGAAGAATTCGGGGAGTCCGAGGGCGGTTGCGGCTCGGGGGGCGAGGGTGCCGATTGGGTCGCCGTAGTTCATGAGGAAGACTTGATCGAGAGTCACGGTGGCAGACTTTGCTTGATTGTAGATTTCGTTATAGGTTTGATGGTCAACGAAGCTCAGGAGCCCGAAAAGGACGTTGTGAAGGGCACCGGCGGCGAGGAGTTCTTCCTGATTCCAGGTTCCGTGTTCTGATTGGCTAAGTGACAGTGATGCGGCAAGGTTAGAGACGGTATTGCCATTTTGGGCGAATCGCTTGGCAGTGAGATGGGATTTATTTGAGTGAATTCTTGCGAGAGAATTTGTCCAGCACGCGATTGCGAGTGCGCGGAGGGATCGGTGACCGAGGATCGTAACGGCTTCGCGGATGGTGGTGACGGGTTTTGACCGGGCGTAAAGGGCACTGGATGCGGCTTTAATGATTCCGACGGTGAGGGCGGGATCGGCGAGGATCAGGGCTTCGATTTGAGCGGCGTTGGGGTCGGATGACTCGATGAGTTGGGCTAACTTGAGAGGGGAGTCGGGGAGTTCGGGAAGTGATTCGGTGTGCCCAAATAGGTAGGTGAGTTCATCAAGTGAGGTCATAGCCGTGGTTATCCTAATAAGGGAGATCGGCTTATGGACGTTTGATTTTAATAGTATTCAAACGAGGATTCCCCAAAGTTTTCTCTTTAGGGAATCATTTTGGTTGTCTTACTTTTTGAGAAGATCGCGAATTTCAGCGAGGAGTTCTTCTTGAGTTGGGCCAACTGGAGCTGGTTCTGGCTTAGGTTTGCGCATTTTGTTCACAGCTTTTACAATCATGAAGATAGCAAACATCAGAATAAGGAAGCTGATGACTTCATTGATAAATAGTCCGTAGTTGATGCTGACTGCAGCAATTTCTTTTCCGTCAGGACCGACGGAAGCGGCCTTGATGGGGATTGCAAGTTTTGCAAAATCGACTCCCCCCATGAGCAAGCCAATTGGCGGCATGATGACATCCTTGACAAGTGATTCGACTATTTTGCCGGATGCACCGCCGACTATGACACCAACAGCAAGATCGATGACGCTGCCGCCAGAGATAAACTCCTTGAATTCTGCAACCATTCCCATATTCGAGGTTCCTTGTCGATTTCGACAATTCCATTATGCATTGATATTGTTGAAGGTGACTCAATAAATGTAACATATCCTTTGTTTTTAGTTCAATAGCGCGACAGTTAATTGATGTGAACGCCGAGAACGTTCTCGGCGTTCACATTAGTTGTTATTGGAAATATGATTGACTCTTAGTGAGTAACGACGCGATCAAGCGTCTTGGCTTCTGCCACCCATTTTTCGACCATGCTTTCGCTTGGCATTGCACGAACGAGGTTCTTTTCGCTATTGACCTCATCCATTTTGGCGTGGAGGTTGGCGGCGTTGCGTTGGGCGAGTTCGGGGACTGAATCGACGCCGGATGCTTCGAGGAGGTCGGCGTATTCGGATCCGATTCCGTGGATTCGTGCGAGGTCAGCGCGGTTGACCCAGTTAAGGATGTGAGTTTCACTAATCCCAGTCTTTTCGGCGATTTCACCACGACCTTTTTTGGACGCGCCCTCTTTGAGGAGAGCGTCATCGGTGCGAATGCCAGCTTCTTCTAGTTTGGCTCCGTACGCTGGGCCAATTCCTTCAATTTCTTTGATGTTTGCCATTTGGGGGTGTTCCTGAACTGTGTGCGTTCTGGAATAGATTTTAACACGAGATTTTTGTGATGTGGTGTTTTAGGCGAGGTAGTTCGTTAAGAAACTGCCGTAGATTTTTGTGAGGAGTTCGAGGTCGACTAATGGAATGCTTTCGTTAGCGGCGTGAATAGTGGCGTTGAGGGGGCCGAATTCAATGACAGGGATGTTTTTGAGGGCGAAGAAACGCGCATCAGAGGTGCCGCCGGATGTAGATGTTTTTGGCGATTGGTTGGTGTTTTGCTTGATTGCTTGGGCAAGATTTTCTTGGAGCTTGGGGTTGTCGGTGAGGAACCCGCGGGCGGAATCGTCCCACGTGATTTGGGGTTGGAGGTTGTGTTTGGAGAGGAGTAGTTCGACGGTTTGGATGACTTTTTCGTGCGGCGTGGCAGGATTATTGCGAACGTTGAATTGGACTCTGAGTTCTCCGGGGGTGACGTTGAATGTGCCGACACCGCTGTTGAGGTTAGCGATTTGGAGGGTGGTTGGCGGGAATGGGCCGTGGCCGCTGTCCCAAACGATTTGGCTGAGTTCGGCGAGGAAGGGGAGGACTTGGTGGATCGGGTTGACGCTGAGGTGGGCGTAGGCGGTGTGGCCCTGTTTGCCGGTGAATGTGAGGATTCCGTTGAGGGAGCCACGGCGGCCGACTTTGAATTCGTCGCCCAGATGGTTGATTGATGTTGGTTCGCCGACGAGGGCGGCGGTGGGGATTGGGGAGATGGTTTCGAGGCAATAGGGGGTTCCGAAGCGGGAGGAGTCTTCTTCGTCGCTGGTGAAGAGAAGGGAGACGGTGCCGGGGTGGTTGGGGTTTTCGGTGATGTAGGTGATAGCAGCAGTTGTCATTGCGGCGACGCCGGATTTCATGTCGGCGGCTCCACGGGCATAGAGGATTTCGTCTGCGATTGTAGGTTGGAAAGGATCGGTGTGCCAGCTTTCGAGGGGGCCAGGAGGGACTACATCGACATGGCCGGAGAAGCAGATGTTGGGTTCGGGCTGGGTGCCGTGGGTTGCGTAGAGGGAGCGGAGGTTGTTGCTGGTGAGGATTTGGGTTTGGAAATTTGCGTTTGAGAGAGTTTGGTTGAGGATGTCGATGCATCCGGCGTCACCGGGGGTGAGGCTGGGGATGGCGAGGAGGGATTGGAGGAGAGAAAGGGTCATTGGGCGGACTCTATGTGGGCTTTTATTCTAGCAAGATCCACTTGCATGTATTCGTAGAGTTGAGATTTGAGAATGCCGGTTAGCAATTTTGCAAAGAATCGCTTTGCCTTAATGGTTAGTTCAAAGCTGACCAAAGTTTCGCTGTCGAGTTGGGTGAAGTTGAACACCATGGTTTCGAATGATTCGCGGTCGTCGGAGGTTAGGGTGAATGTGTTGGGGGAATCGAAACTGATGATTTTGTGGATGCCGAGAATTTGGACGTTTCCTTCTTGAGTGGCTTGTTCCCATTCGGTTCCTAATCCAGTGTGCCGTTCGGAGAGGAAATCGATGGCGATGGCTTGGTGGAAGACTCTAGCAAATGATTCGAATTCGGTGAATGCGGAGAATACGGTTTCGCGCGGGGCTCGGATCGTTGTTGCGGCGGAGAGTTTTGTCATCGGCACTCAACTCTCTCTTAGAAGTTCGTTGATGGAGGTTTTTCTGCGGGTTTGGGCGTCGACTTGTTTGACAATGACGGCGCAGGCGAGGGAATATAAACCATTTGGTGCAGGGAGGGAGCCGGGGACGACAACGGAGCCAGCGGGGACGCGGCCGTAGGTAATTTCGCCGGTCATACGGTTATAGATTCGGGTGGATTGGCCGATGAACACACCCATGCTGATGACGGAGTTTTCTTCGACAATGACGCCTTCGACAACTTCGGAGCGCGCTCCGATGAAGCAGTTGTCTTCGATGATTGTGGGGGTGGCTTGGATGGGTTCAAGGACTCCGCCGATTCCTACTCCGCCGCTGAGATGGACGTTTTTTCCGATTTGGGCGCATGAACCGACGGTGGCCCAGGTGTCGACCATGGTGCCTTCATCGACATAGGCGCCGAGGTTGACATAACTTGGCATAAGAACGACATTTTTAGCGATATGTGCTCCGTGACGCACCATGGCATTGGGGACGACTCGGAATCCAGCGTTTTTGAAATCTGCGTCGGTGTAATTTTCAAATTTGAGAGGGACTTTGTCGAAGTAGCGAGCGGGGCCATGTTCGACCAAATGGTTATCGTTGATGCGGAATGAGAGGAGGACGGCTTTTTTGATCCATTCGTTGGTTTGCCAGGCGCCTTCGAGTTTTTCGGCGACGCGGATTTCGCCTTTGTCGAGTTGTTCGAGGGTCATTCCGATTGCTTTGGCGAGATCGGCAGGGTGGGTGGAGGGTGAGAATTCGGTTCGATTTTCCCAGGCTTGCTCGATGAGGGTTTGGGCGGACATTGGCTCTTTGAGTTTGGCGGAATTTGAACAGAGCTGATTAGGTCGCGGTTCTAGTAATCAGGGAACGGGTCGGGGTCAACTGGCTGTAAGTGATGACATGGTTTTCTCAACGGCGCTGAGTTTGGGGTTTGTGATTGGTTCGAGGATTTTGTTTGTGGGGAATAGCCATACGCAAAATGGCGATGTTCCGGGGACAGTTCAGAAACTTTTGGCAAGTGAGAAAGCGTTTGCTGGGGTGACGTGTTCGTACTTTGGTGTTGGGTTGTTGAATCAGTGGGCAGGAAATCCGGGATTGGTTCGAGCTGTGAAGGATGGTGGGTTTGATTTTGCGGTTTTGCAGGGAGCTGCGGTGAGCAGTTCGCACCGCTTCACTTATTCCCAGGCGAGCGGAATTGAACTTGCGAAGCTATTGGTGAACGGCGGTTCGAAGGTTTATCTGGTGAGTGAATGGCCGCGACGGGACTGGGATGAAACTGAGTACACGGAATCGATTTACCGGGCAATGGCAAAGGAATCGGGGGCAGAGGTTATTCCGGTTGGTCGGGTGTGGGATGGGGTTCGGAAGCGACTGAATGGGATTGATCTTTGGCAGGCAGATGGGAACCATGCGAATTCAATGGGATCCTATTTATCGTCGAGAGTGATTTCGCGTTGGCTCGGCGGCGAGAAATTGAATTATGTTCCGGCAGGGATATCGCCTGAGTTTGTTGACGCGATTGATGCGGCGTATTTTGATCTGAATTGAGATAGAATCGGGCGATATGGTTCATGGTTTGATCCGGAAAGTCAATGCGGGAATTTGGCGGGTTTTGGGGCCACTCAGTGCGAAGCTGTTTCACAAGTATATGTATTTTCATAAGCGGGATTCGACGTGGATGAACACGTATTGGATGGGGACGTTGGTTGAGAAGATTCCTTTTGATCTTTGGGTTCAGCAGGAGATTATTTTTGAGACAAAGCCTGATTTGCTGATTGAAACGGGGACATTTAGTGGTGGTTCAGCGATGTTTTATGCGTCGCTTTTTGACTTGATGGGGAATGGTGAGATTGTAAGTGTGGACTTGGATCCTCAGCCGAACTTGCCGAGCCATCCGCGGGTGACCTATTTGAGAGGTTCATCAGTTGATCCGGCGATCGTTTCGGAATTGCAGAGCCGATCAGCGGGGAAGAAAGTGATGATGATTCTTGATTCGGATCATAGCGAGGAACATGTTCGTAAAGAATTGGAAGTACTCTCAGGGATGGTGACTCCAGGAATGTACTTGATTGTTGAAGATACAAATGTTTATGGTCATCCGGTTTTGAAAGAGCATGGACCGGGGCCAATGGAAGCTTTAGATGATTGGTTGAAGTCGAACCCACCGTTTGATCCGGATGAATCGAGAGAGAAGTATATGGTGACATTCCATCCTCGTGGTTTTTGGAAACGGCGAGGCTGATGTTTGTTTAGACTATGTCGCATTTATTTGCAACTTGCTAGTTGAGGCGGGATACTAACGGATATGTTCGTGTCTGAAAAACGGGAATTTCATGGTCGGCATTATGAGAGCGGGACAATTGCGAATTGGCTGAGTAGTTCTTGTCATCCGGTGAGTGAAGCGATGGCTTTAGGAGCAAGTGGGGGGATTGCGTTTGGTTATTTTGTGTTTGAGTACAACGGACATCTTCCTCATGTGGCGCTTTTGCCGAGGAATACGTTTTCCCCGTTTGAGCGGGCACTTGATAATTTAGGAGTTCGCCGAACGAGTATGGAGACGGTGAAGCCAGAGAAAGGACTGGAAAATTTGCGCAGGGAGCTCGACTTGGGTCATGCGGTGGTGATTTGGGGTGATATGTTTACGGCGAGTTGGAACGGAATGCCGCAGACCGGCATGTGGGCGATGATTCCGATGCTGGTTATTGGGCACGATGACGAAGGATTTTGGGTCGTCGCGGGATCAAGGGAGGCATTTAAGGTTTCGGTGGAGGAGATGCAGATGATTCGGGGAAAAGTCAAGAAAGATCGTTTTCGGATGCTGGTTTTGGAGGGAGTTGATGAAAGTCGGCTAGTTTATGGTTTGAAATCGGGGATTGAGACATGCTGTGAGTTGTTTTTAGATAAGCCTCCAGCAGGGTCGGCGAAGAATTTTGGAATATCGGGGATGGAGCAGTTTGTAGCGATGGTTCGCGATGAGAAAAATTCTATGGGGTGGGGGAAGAAGTTTCCTGCAGGAGATAAATTCAAACAGGCGGTTGCGGGTCGACTTGGACAGCCAGGGGTGTGGGATTGGATTGAAGTTTGGGGGACGGATTCGGGGGCAGATCGGGGGACTTACGCATCGTTTTTGCGGCAAGCGGGGCCGGTTTTGGGAGTGGAATTTGGATCGGTGGCGGATCAGTTTGATGAGTCGGCGCGTATTTGGCGAGAAGTTGCAGCGGGGTGCTTGCCGGAGTCTGTACCGGGATTGAATCGGCTTCGGGAGATTAAGATGGAGCGCCGGGCTTTGCGGTGGGATGACCCCGTGGGTTCGGTGGATCGGCGGGCGGAATTGGCGGTGGAGTATCGGCAGGTGTGGGATGAGTGCGGGGATTTGGCGGCGGAAATGGGGGGGATTCGGGAAGCGATTGCGGATGGCGTTTCGCGGATATTGGCAATTGAAGGCGCAGCAGTTCGGGAGTTGCGATTGCTCGTCCAATAAAGAATTGTGGCCCGGCTAGAGGGGTCGCCGGGCCGATGACCGGGAAAGAAAAACGGTCATTTTGGTGAGTAAAAGTTCTTGTTTACTTGGGCACCAGAACTCGGTTGATGACGTGAATCACCCCGTTGCTTTGCATGACGTCGTAAGTTGAAATGCTGGCGAATCCGCCTTTTTCATCTTTGACTACGATGTTCATTTGCCCGTTCCACATAGCCATTAGCTTTCCTCCGCTAAGGGTAGTGAGTGTCGCAGTGCCTTTTCCTTTTTTGATGGCTGCACTTATGGCTTTGTAGTCGTATCTTCCGGCGACGACATGATAGGTTAGGATTTTTGAGAGCATCATTTTGTTCTCGGGTTTGAGCAATGTGTCGACGGTGCCCCTGGGCAACATATCAAATGCCGAGTTGACGGGCGCGAAAACGGTGAATGGCCCTTTTGCTTGGAGCGCGTCTACGAGTCCAGCGGCTTTGACAGCTGCGACGAGGGTTGTATGGTCGGGGCTGTTGACAGCATTTTCGACAATGTTTTTATTGGCGTACATTGCCATTCCTCCAACCATTGGATTGGCGTTCATCATTGCTTGGGGAGTGGCGATAGAAGAAGCGGCGACTGCGAGGGCGATTAAACTCATTTTTGTTTTCCTTTACACGCGTTTGGTTTTGCGTCTGATTTAGGAAACGCTTGTTTTCTGAACTGAATCTGAACTGGGATTAACGATTTGATTTAGTTTTGGTTCGGGTCCCCGCGAGATGGAAAGTTTAGGAGAGGTAATATGTTTCTTGCACCGGGATGTGGCTCAGCTTGGTAGAGCGCCTTGTTCGGAACGAGGAGGTCGCAGGTTCGAATCCTGTCATCCCGACCAAAGCATTTCATTGTTTTGATGGTAGTTTTGATAGGTTGTTTTGTTGAGGAGAGATTGCTACAGCTTTATGATGGAGTAGCTGTTCACTGCAATAATAAAGTTAAACATTGGGCAAGGGCGAGAGGTAGGATTTGAGAATGCCTCAGGTTGAATTTGATCGTTATTACCGTTACGACGAGCTCATTAAGATTTTGGAGGGTTACGCACAAGAGAATCCGGGGTTTTGCCGGCTATCGAGTTTGGGGCAGAGTTTTGAGGGTCGAGAGATTCCGGTTGTGGTGGTTACGGATTTTTCGGCGGGTGAAGATGTTCATAAGCCGGCGATGTGGTGCGATGGGAATATTCATGCGACGGAAGTGAGTGCTTCGACGGCGGTGTTGAAGATTTTGGATGGCTTGATGCGGGACAAGCCAGAGATTTTGCGGTCGCATGCGTTTTATCTGGTGCCGCGCTTGAATCCGGATGGGGCGGAGTGGGCGTTGGCGGATGTGCCCCGGCATATTCGGAGTTCGACGCGGCCTTATCCTTTTGATGAGGAAGATCCTTATGGTTTGGAGCGAGTGGATATTGATGGGGATGGGCGCATTTTGACGATGCGTATTGAGGACACCAATGGGCGATGGGCGATTTGTGAAGAAGAGCCGCGGCTCTTGCGCAAGCGGAAACCGGGGGAGACGGGAGGGCCATTTTATCGGCTTTTGGCGGAAGGGACTTTTCATAACTGGGATGGGTTAACGATGCGGCCCCAGAAGATTAAAGAGGGGCTGGATATGAACCGGAATTTTCCGGCGGGATGGCGAGGGGATGCGGAGCAGCATGGCGCGGGGCCGTTCCCGACGAGTGAGCCGGAGATTCGGGCGGCGGTGAAATTTATTACTGACCATCCGAATGTTTGTGGGGGGATTACTTACCATACGTTTAGCGGGGTGATTTTGAGGGTTCCGGGGCGGTATGCGGAGGATGATATGCCGCCGGAAGACGTTTGGGCGGTTAAGGAGCTTGGAGCAAAGGGGACGGAGATGAGCGGGTATCCGTGCATTTCGGTTTATCACGATTTTCGGTATCACCCGAAGGAGGTGATTACGGGGGTTTTTGATGATTGGCTTTATGATCATTTGGGGGTTTATGGGTGGACGGTGGAAATTTGGTCGCCGCAGGCTCAGGCGGGGATCAAGGATTATAAGCCGATTGATTGGTTCCGTGATCACCCGGTAAGTGATGACATTGCGCTGTTGAAATGGAGTGATGAGAAGCTAGGCGGGAAGGGATATGAGGATTGGCGGGCGTTTGAGCATCCGCAACTTGGTTCGATTGAGATTGGGGGGTGGGATGGGGTTTATGCGTTCCGGAATCCGCCGCCAGATTATTTGGAGGCAGAGGTTACGCCGCTGGCAGATTGGGCGGTTTGGATGGCAGGGACTTTGCCTTGCTTGGCTCTGAAATCGGTGGACATTACGCCGATGGGAGAGGTTTTTAAGATTCGGTTTGCGGTGCAGAATACGGGTTATTTGCCGACTTGTGTGAGCGAACATGCGGGGAAGAAGAAGCTAGTTCGGGGCGTGGTTGGGGAGATTTCGAGTGATGCGGAGGGGATGGATTGGTTGAAGGGCGGCTTGGTGCGCCAGGAGGTAGGTCAGTTGAAGGGGTATTCGCATGTGCCTTCGATGACGTTTGGTTGGCATTCAGATTCGACGGATGATTTGGCGGTTTTTGAGTGGGTTGTGGGGCCGGGTCGTTATGATTTGGTGGCCTGGCATCCGCGGGCGGGTCGGGTTGTGGCGGAGGTTGTGGTTTAGCAGAGTTTAGTGGACTGGTTTAACGTTGTTCAAGTCTGGCTCGTGGTTTGTGGGGCTATTCTCCTTTCTGGAGCGGGAGGCTTACTGGTTTTGTCGCGGCGGGTTGAAGAGAGAAAAGACCTTTTTCGTTTCATTGGACTTCTCTTAGTCGGCATGAGCGCTTTCATCCTGCTCGTGGTGGCTTGGCAGTTGTTTGTCTTGCTGATAACATTGTTGGGGACATATTTCTTGTTTCGATGGATTGGTGCGTACTTTCAGTTTCGGGTGAACACTGAGCGAAGGGGGTTCAAGTGGAAAGAAGTGGTTCTTTACGGGAATGCGCATTGTATTGGGTTTAGTAAGGCACGTCAGGCGTTTTTTGAAATGCGGCAGGAAAGTGAGGTTGAAATTTCGTTTGATGACCTTGATTGTTACTACTTCATAGGGCGCAATTCCGAAGGCAACCATCAGTTTGTCTTTTTGAACGGAGAGTTTGTGCTTCGTGATGGCGAGGTCGCAGGGTTTGAGCACGATTTCAGTCAAGAATACCGATTGGTCATTGAAGGTGGCGGAAGGAAAATCGAGTCTCCGCCGATGGACGTGGAGGAGCTCTTGGAGTTTGACCAGTGGATGAAAGAGAAAGTTTCTCTCATAGATGACTAGAAGTCGTCGCACCAGCGGTAGGCGTTGAGGAGTTTTATTTCGCCTTCTTTTCCACCTTGGGATTTGCCATGTTCCATGCCAATAATCAAGTCTTTTGATTTTCCGGAAATGTGTTTGAAGATGTTGCGGTAGTTCATTTCGCCGGTAAGGGGTTCTTGGCGGCCGGGGTTATCGCCGCATTGGAAATAGGCGACTTCTGACCAAGCGAGGTCGATGTTGGGGATGATATTGCCCTCGGTGATTTGTTGGTGATACATATCGAAGAGGATTTTGCAGGCGGGGGAATTGACGGCTTTGCAAATTTGGTAAGCCTGCGGGATTTTGCTCAGGAACATTCCGGGGTGGTCGCGGTAGGGGTTGAGGGCCTCGAGAACCATGACAAGGTCATCTTTTTCGAAGACTTCGGCCATCGTTTTGAGCATATCGACGACGTTGGCGGTTTGGTAATCCCAGGCGAGGCGGAGGTCGTAGGGTCCGGGGACGACGGTCATCCATTTTGCGCCAACGCGCTTGGCGCAAGCAGCGGCATCTTCGGCTTTCTTTTTGAGGTTGGCTCGGGTTTCCTCGCCACCGAGAGCGTAGACGGGTTTGCCCCACTCAGCATCGGCGACAAAGACGCCGAAGGTGATGCCGAGGTCGCGCATTTTTTGGCCGAGTTTTTCTTGCATCTCGGGGGATTGGCCCATCATGCCGTTATCTTCCCAGGCGTGGAATCCTTGATCGGCGGCAAATTTGAGTTGATCGAAGAGGTCTTTGCCGGCGTGATTTTCGAACATGCCGAAGTGGGGGGCGTATTTGAGTTTGAATCGGGTTTGTTCGGGCATGGTCGTGTTGCTGAATCCTACTCCGGGGACGAGTCCGGTTGCCATGGTTGCGGATGCTTTAAGTACGTCACGTCGAGTAGGTTTCATTGGAGTGTAGTTTAGCCGCTGAGTCTGTTGACTCGCAATAAAAATTTTGATCGAATTGTTTTAGTGCTTGAGGAGAATCGTGGAAGGTTTTTTTCGAGTATTGTTTTTGGGAATGGAGCGTTTCTTTGAATTGTTGGCAATGAATCAGATTGCTTCGATTGCGCCGTGTTTGTTTTTCTGTTTCTCGTTAGTATTTGTGTGCGTGATGTTTATTGTTGCGAGCAACCTGCAGAAAAAGAAGGCGGAGGAACTGCTGCTGTTTGCGACTCAGAGTGGGATGGAGTTTAGACGAGGATTGGACGGCAATCAGGGTGGCCTTTTTGATAGATTTTTTGCGGGATTCCAAGGAACACAAACATTTTTGAAGGAATACGAGGGGTTTCAGCCGATTTTCCGCACAAATGCGACGGTCAAATACATTTTTGACGGGTTGGCAGGCGATATGCCTTTTCAGGCGTTTCACTATCAATACACATCGAGCAGCGGGAAGAATTCACAAACGCACTATTACATGGTGGCGAGTGTTGAGATGCCGATTTGGACGCCGGACTTGTCGGTCAGTACGGAAGATGTGATCGACAAGATTGGGAAGGCGTTTGGGGGGCAAGATATCCAATTTGAGTCGGAGGATTTTAACAGGCAGTTTCGGATAACGGGGTCGGTTGAGAAATTTGCACATGACGTGATGCATCCGCAGATGATGGAGTGGTTTATGAGTGTGATTCCGCCGGGGTTTCAGATGAAGGGTCGCCGGGTAGTTTTGTGGCGGAATGGACAATTGGGGACGGATTTTGTAAAGGATAGTCGGGCGATGTTGGGTCAGTTTTGGGATTTGGTTCCGGAGTATGTTAAAGAGGAGGCGGCGAAGTAATGCAATTAGCGATTATGTTAGCCTTGGGTGCAGTTGCGATGTTTATCGCTTGGTTTTTGTCGACTTACAACCAGGGAATTAGGGTGACTAATCACATGAGAGAGAGCCGGGCGAATATCGATATCCAGTTGAAACGGCGTCACGATTTGATTCCGAATTTGGTTGCGGTCTGCAAAGGTTACGCGACTCATGAACAGGGGGTTTTTGAGGCGGTTGTGGCGGCGCGAAACAATGCGGTGACGAGTCTTGAGGATATGAAATCGGGGTATGAACCGGAGGCAGAATTAGTTGGTGCGGTGAACAAACTGATGGCGGTTGTTGAGGGTTATCCTGAACTGAAGGCAGATGGTCAGTTTTTGGCTTTGCAGAAGGAGCTTGTGAACACCGAGGATCGGATTGCAGCGGCGCGGCGGTTTTACAATGCTAACTGTAGGAGTTGGAATGTGTTGCGGGAGAGTTTTCCGAGTTCTTTGATTGTGAAGGGCCCGCAAGCGTTTTATTATGAGGTTGAGGGGGTTGATATTGTTCCGGATGTTCGGATTTGAGACGAGGGTTTCGAAAAATTCTCAATATCTGTTAATAGAGAATTACTTAAAAGAAACAATTTAGGAAGTTTCTTTATTGGTGATTGATTTTTCTTGGTTTGGAGTCGACTTCTTTTTGCGATTTGAATTGGAGGCGTAGAGTTTGATCCCGCGGTTGGCGACCATTGATCCGAAGCCGGCCATTGTGATGAGCAAGAGGAGGCGAATGAAGACAGTTGAGAATGATTCGGCGGCTTGACTGAGGTCAATGGGTTTTCCGGGGATTGCGTCCATCCGAACATTGGGAGGGATACTAAATATTTGGAAGGCCAAATAGAAGGCAAAAACGATCATCGTTATACCGATGAGGAAGGATACAAGGCCAACGGGGACTGAGCCACGTTTTTTGTTCATTCCTCCTTTAGACGCCATTTCACGTTAAGGATACCGCTTGAGGGTCTGAATTGAATTTGATTCTCCAGAAACCGATAGCGGGGATCAACATGATTGCGGCGGCGATGAGATACGGGGTCGCGGGAGAGTGAGCGTAGGCGACGTTGGCGGTAAAGGGGCCGATGATTCGGGCGAGTGATCCGAGGGATTGATTGATGCCGAAGATGCTGCCCCGCATATCTTCGGGTGCGGCTTTGCTCACGAGGCTGCTGAGGCTTGGTTGGGCGATTCCGCTACTCGTTCCGAGCAAGATTGCGCCACCAATGACGGGAATCCACGGCATGACGTACGGCATTGAGGCGAGGATTGGGGCCTGGAGGAGATAGCCGACACGAAGAAGCTTGGTTTCGCCGAAGCGCGGTTCGAGGATTCGAATAAGTCCGCCTTGGACGACGGCGGCGACGATCCCAACGGTCACGAGAACCATAGAGGTTTGGAGTTGGTTGAATTTGTAAACATCCTCACCGAGGCGATAGTACGTCGTTTCGAGGTGGGTGAATGCAAAACTACCGACAAAAAAGAGGGCGAGAAGAGGGCCGAGGGTTGGTTGTTTGAAGGCGGTTTTAATGGCGAGAAAACGGTTCTCTCGGGGGCCAGCTGGAGAGCCTTTACGTGATTCGGGCAGGTAGAGGGCAACAAAAATGAGGTTTATGAGTGCGAACCCGGCGGCTGCGAGGCCGAGGTAGTACGGCTGCCCGTGGTTGAGCTCGACGAGGAATGAACCGAGGGGCGGTCCGAAAATGAACCCGAGTCCGAAAGCAGCTCCGAGGACACCCATGGATTTGGCGCGGTCCTTTTCTTCGGTGATGTCAGCAACGTAGGCGTACGCGACGCCAAGGTTTCCGCCAGCGGCTCCGTGAAGGAGGCGCGAAATCCACATGAGTATGAGGGATGTACCGCTGAACGCGTAGAGTAGCGGCGCGAGCATTGCAAACGTGCAGGTGACGAGGAGGACGGGGCGCCGACCTTTTTCGTCACTGATTCGACCGAGATGGGGGGAGATCAGGAATTGGGCGAGGCTGAAGAGAGCAATCGTGAATCCGATTACGAGACCGAGGACGGCAGGGTTATCTTTGGGTAGCCAAGTTGCGGCATTGACAAGTTTTTCGGCACGGAGTTGGATGTCGGGGATGACGGTTCCGAAACTGAGCATGTCCAGGAAAATTGTGAGAAATATTGCGAAGATTGGTTTCTTTGTAGACATGCCGTTTCGTAATTATGACTTGATACGAAATATTTTTTGGGTTTGTTTCATGATGCATACGTATTCACGCCTTATTTCGAGTAATGTTATGTTTGGCTTAAAGGTTGGCCTTTTGTTTTGATTCGACATCGACGTTGGAAGAATAGTGCTCGCAGTGCTTTGGCAGGGCTTTTGGTTCTGTTGTCAGTTCTTTGTTTTGGAGTAAAGACTGAGATTACGGTTTGGGGTTTAGCGATTACACCGGACGAGAAGGGGAACGACCTTCTGGTTCGCCAATTTGAGCGTGAGAATCCGGATATTGAGGTCAAGTTGCTGAGTATGGGGGCCGGTCAAATGAACCCGCAAAAGCTCATGACGGCGATTGTTGGGGGTGCGCCTCCAGATGTGATTCAACAGGACCGATTTACTATCAGCGATTGGGCGAGCCGGGGAGCTTTCCGCTCTCTTGACGATTTGATTGCTCGGGACAAAGATAGCGATCCTCGGTGCCCGACGGCGGATCAGTATTATCCGGCGGCATGGAACGAGGCGATTTACGATGGGAAATTGTACGGGATTCCGATTGGTGCCGATGACCGAGTTCTTTACTACAATCCAACGGTTTTTAAGGAAAAAGCGGCGGAGCTGCGAGCCGCGGGGCTCGACCCGGAACGTCCGCCGAGGACATGGAGTGAGACGCTTGCTTATAGCAAAGTTCTGACGATCATGAATCCTGATGGCACGATTAAACGAGCAGGATTTATCCCGAATGAGGGGAATTCTTGGCTTTATATGTTTGCATTTCAGAACAACGCCGATTTTATGAGTGCAGATGGAAAGAAATGTACTTTGAATTCACCAGCGGCGGTTGAAGCATTGCAATTCATGAAAGATGGATACGCGATTCTCGGGGGTTATGAGAATACGTTGAAGTTTAAGTCTGGATTTCGGGGCGGAGAGAACGATCCGTTTGCGATTGGGCAAGTTGCGATGATCATCAATGGAGATTGGATGATCGCAAATTACGCCCGGTATTCGCCAAAAGCTCAATTTCTCACAGCTCCGGCTCCGGTTCCGGATGATCGGTTTAATCATGTGGGTCGGTTCAAGAATGAGAAGGATACTTTTATTACTTGGTCGGGGGGATTTGCTTATGCGATACCGAGAGGGGCAAAAAAAGTTGAAGCGAGTTGGAAGTTTATCAAGTGGATTCAGAGTCAAGAGGGCCGGATGCTCTATGCGGCGGGTCAATCGGATATGGAGCGAGCGCGGGGTCGGCGTTTCCTTCCGAGAATTCAAGCCCACATTGGAGCGACAGACGCTCAGGTTGCCCTTTATGCTTCTGGAGAAAGTGTTTATGAGAAGGCATTACGTACTCATGTAGACATGATGCAGCATGCGAAATTGCGGCCGGCGACATTTGTTGGTCAGAAGTTATGGGATGAACACGTTCGGGCAATTGAACAAGCTTGCCGAGGTTCGCAGACTCCCGCGGAAGCTTTGCAGAGTGGACAGGGCCGGGTTCAACAGGTGCTTGATGAATTTTATAGCAAAGAAAACTATCCAAAGGTGAATATTTTTGGGTGGGTTTTGGGGGCGTTTGGCATTGTGGTAGCGGGATTGGGGATATGGATTGGAATGATGATTCGACAAGGGAAGGGCCGGGTTTCGAAGGAAGAAACTCGAGCGGGGTTTGCCTTTGTTTCTCCTTGGATCGTCGGATTCTTGGTGTTTACGCTTGGGCCGATGGTGGCGTCGGTTGTCTTCTCATTCATGCAATACGATGTTCTTAATCCGGCGCACTTTATCGGAGTCAAGAACTTTACGGATGTGTTTGTCGTTGATCGAGAATTACTCTTTAAGGCGATGCAGAACGTGGGATATCTGGCGGTTATTGGCATTCCGCTTGGTCTTTCGACTGGTTTGGCGATTGCTTTGCTTTTGAACACCGGAGCCAAGGGGATTCGTTTTTATCGCACGGCGTTTTATTTGCCCGCGATTACGCCGACAGTTGCATCAACGTTTTTGTGGATGTGGATCATGACGGCGGATAATAAGCGAGGTCTGCTGAATAATGTATGGACTTCGACGATTACGAATTGGTTTGCGATTGAGGCTCCGGGTTGGTTGCAAGTTGAGGCTTGGGCTAAACCTTCGTTGATTTTGATGGGGCTCTGGGGCGCTGGTGGGGCGATGATTTTGTGGTTGGCGGGTCTTAAGGGGATTTCGCAAACGCTTTATGAAGCAGCGGATATTGACGGAGCGAGTGGATGGAGGCAGTTTTGGAGCGTGACCCTGCCGCAACTCAGCCCGCTAATTTTCTTTAATTCGGTAATGGGATTTATTGGGGTTTTGCAGACTTTTGATGGTGTTTATTTGATCACTCGCGGGGCAAACATGGGGCCGAATGACAGTATGGCTACCCCGGTTTACATGCTTTTCACTAACGGTTTTGCTTACTTTAGGATGGGGTACGCGAGCGCAATTGCTTGGATGATTTTCTTTATCGTGGTAATCGTTACCTTGGTTCAATTTAAACTTGCCCCTCGGTGGGTGCATTCGGAGGTTGACAAGTGACCGGCGAGATCGTATTCTTGGTCTTGACGGCGTTTTTATGGGTTGGGGCGTTTTTGCTGGGTCGGTCGTTCTTTATTGCGATTCGGCTTGCTTTGAAGCCGATTGGGATCGATCCAGAGGCGTTGCTGAAATCGCTGGCGATTTCTGCGGGGGTTGGGGGATTATTGCTTTTGATCGGTTCGTTTATGCCCAAGGATTTAGGTCGAGTTGCAGAAGGCAAATGGATACCGATTGTTTGGATTTATGCGCCGATTCCGGGTTGGGTGATGCTTCTTGGAGCGTTTATGGTGGCTTCAAAGCTGATTCAGTCACGTACTGCTTTGACTTCTGAGGAAGGGCGGGCGCGGTTGATTTCTTCGGGGGTTTGGGCGGCGGTTGCGGTGGGTGGATTTTTGTGGCTGAAGGGGATGAGCGGGCAGATTTCGATTTTGCGGGGGGCGTTGCCGCTCCATTGGCCAATGGTATTTGGAGTGATTGGGTTATTAGTTGCTTCTATGCTGGCAATGGTTTTTGCCGAAAAAACAACGGCGGCACGGGGGATTACGAAGCGGTTTACGGCGCAGATCGTGCTTTTGGTCGGGGCGGCGGTTTTTAGTATTCCGTTTATTTGGTTGTTGACGACGTCGTTCAAAGAGGAACGCGACTTGGCGAATGCGGATGGGATTGTGTGGGTGCCGGAAGTGCAGGAAACGTATGCGTATATGGATCCGGAGAAGCCTCTGTATGAGTCGAGGTATGAAGGCCGGGCGGTTAAGGTCAAAAAAGATTCTGATGTTGCAGGGGGTAAGTGGTTGGTTGAAGTGGATCGGCCATATGGGTTGCGTGGTCGTCGCTTTGAGGTTCCGGCGGGGTCGCTGAAAGAGATTCCTAGGGATCAAATGGTTTGGTCAGGATCGATGAACGGATCGCCGTATACGGGGTTCGCGGTTCGGGAGAACGAAGATGGCTCGCGCCTGCTTGAGGTGATGACACCGGCGGATAAGAAGGGTCAGCGGCTGACGGTGGCGGCGGAAGACGTTGAGCCAGTGCGGAAACCGGGGTTACGGTGGGAGAACTATACGGATGCGCTGGAGTGGATGCCGCTTGAGACGGGGTTTGGATTGCTTTACTTAGTCAACACACTTTGGCTGGCAGGGATGAGTGTTGTGGGGACAGTTTTGAGTTGTTCGATTGTCGCCTATGGGTTTGCACGTCTGAGATTTCCAGGGCGGGATCAGCTCTTTTTCTTGATGTTGATGACGATGATGTTGCCGGGAGCGGTGACGGCATTGCCTCGGTTCTTGATCTTTACGGGTTTGGGGTGGATGGATTCTTTGCTTCCGCTTTGGGTGCCAACATTTTTTGCGGGGGCATTTAATGTGTTTTTGTTGCGGCAGTTTTTTGGGACAATTCCGATGGAGCTTGAGGAAGCGGCGCGGATTGATGGGTGCGGGTATTGGCGGACGTTTTGGCAGATTATGTTGCCGCTCGTGAAGCCGGCATTGGCAGTGATTGCGATTTGGACGTTTATGGGGGCCTGGAACGACTTTATGGGGCCGCTGGTTTATGTGAACACGCCTTCGAAGATGCCGATTAGTTATGCGATGGCGTTGTTTGCGAGTGATCGAGGGACGGATCAGGCGTTGATGATGGCGTTTGCAACGATGTCGACAGTGCCGGTGTTGTTGTTGTTCTTCTTTGCGCAGAAGTATTTTATTGAGGGGGTTTCGTTGAGTGGATTGGGGGGTCGGTAATCCGTTCTAGCAATATACTCTGTCTGTGAAAGTCGAGCTTTACTTGATGCCATCCCGCAGCGGACCACGCTTTGGCAAGTGGTTGGCTTAGGTGTCGTGACCAATAAGCCGAGTGCTTGTATGCGGATGGTGGCAACGATCCAACAATGTCTCGAATTTTGTCGAAAGTGAGTTCGACGGAATCCGATTTTAGGTCTATCAAATAGGCGGTTAACTTTGAATAGCGATTGCCAGCACTTTTGGTTTTTTCATTAGGTTTAGGAGAAATTTGCCGCCCGAAAGGAGTGTGCATCGACGTACTTGGCGTTTTGACGGGAATCACAAGTGCTTGGAATGTGCCGAACTTCTCGCCTTGTATGAAACTGTAAGGCACCCATTCGCATACATAGTCTTCAGCAAAAGAGATTGTGTTTTCTCGTTTGTTTGTGGTTCCTGGCCCGGCAGTTGGCCCCCACGATCTAGTACCTGACAAGGTTGCTGAATGATGGATTTTGAACTCATCATCTGCATGTCCTTGACGCAATGGAGGTGACCACAATGCTGGATCGTTCGTAAGTAGCACGAAGAAACCTCTGTCTATTTGGTGGGAACCTATTGCGTTTTCAAGTCTGGAAATATCTTTTAGACAGTTGTATCGGAGAATATCAAGGGCGCCTTGATTTAGTAAAGTAAATGACTCGCCGTTGATTGTTGTGCAGATTGGTTTTGTGATGTACTTGAATTCAAAGCCAACCTTCTCGTCCGGTAGATTAAGTAATAGGTCAATGGAGGCACGTGCCGTCGAATGAATCATTCGAACTTCTAGCCTTGCTTCGCACATTGTTAAAGACTTAGCTGTCCAAGCGAATGCGTGTTGAAAGTCTGCTTCGGAGTAAAAAATTGGCCTTTGCCTAGATAACGCTTCTAATACAGCTTCTATTTTCATATTTGTAGAATACATTATCCGTTCCGGGCGGAGTCCCGAATTTATTCGGGGCGAGGGATTGGCCCCGGGCGGAACGGGCGGAGACAGAAAAGCTCCCTTTTGGGGAGCTTTTTCACTTTTGCATCTAGATTCCTGCTCCCCGCCTTCGCGAGGACAGGCTCCGCAGGAATGATGCACCGGGATGACGCGATTGGATGACGGGAGAGTTAACAATATAGAATTGTAGATCCCGGCTTCCGCCGGGATGACGGGAAATCGCCTTGATGGCGAATGTTGTTATGGGGGTTAGCTAACAGTGCCTTCAGGGAACCAAAGTTTGAGCTCGCCAGCGGCGGCTTCGGGGTCGGAACTGCTGTGGACGAGGTTATCTTCTATGGTGAGGGCCATGTCGCCTCGGACGGTGCCGGGTTCGGCTTCGACAGGATTGGTGGCACCCATCATCATGCGGATGGCTTTGGTGGCGTTGGGGCCGGTGACGGCGAGGGCGACAACAGGGCCGCTGCAGAGGTAGGTGACAACATCGTTGAAAAAGGGTCGTTCTTTATGTTCGGCGTAGTGGGCTTCGACGGTTTCGCGTGGAGCGTTCAGGAGTTTGAGGCCGGTGATTTTGAGACCGCGAAGTTCGATGCGGCGGATGATTTCGCCGTTGAGGTTGCGGGCAACTCCGCCGGGCTTGATGAGAACCAATGTTGTTTCCATAATTTAGGTTGAGGTTACCGGGTGGTTTGGCCCAGGCTCGGGGCCTTAATACCGGGCGACTGCAACCTCAAGGTTAACGGTGAGTAAAGTATCTCTACCTTGGCAGTTGTCACCCTTGAATCATTGACCGTAGCTTATGGGCGTTTTGTTGCGCTCAAAGACTTTTCGGTATCAATTCCGGAAGGGTGCGTTGGTTTGCTTGGTCCTAACGGGGCTGGGAAAACGACGATGCTTAAGACGATGTTGGGATTTATTACTCCAGCGGGGGGACGGGGCGATGTTTTGGGACTGGAAATGGGGAAGGACGGCAAGGCGATTCGCCAGGTTGTCGGATATATGCCGGAGCAAGATTGTCACATTCCGGGAATGAACGCAGTTCAGTTTGTAGCTTATGCGGGAGAGCTTGCGGGGTTAGCCCGGAACCATGCGCTGCAGAGGGCGCACGAAGTTATTGAATACACGGGGCTTGGGGAAGCGCGTTATCGAGGAGTTGAGACTTATTCGACGGGGATGAAACAGCGCATCAAGCTTGCGCAGGCATTGGTTCATGGTCCGAAATTGTTGCTACTTGATGAGCCGACGAACGGACTTGATCCTCGGGGTCGGCAAGAGATGTTGGCTTTGGTACGGGATATTAGCGCGAATAAGGGCGTGAACGTTTTGGTTTGTTCGCACTTGTTGCCAGATATTGAGCGGACGTGCGATTCGGTTGTGGTGATTTCGCAAGGACAGATGAAATTGCAGGGCGGGATTCAGGAATTGCGGGGGCTTGCATCGAAAGCAATTGATGTTGAACTTCGGGAGACGAGCGGTCACTTTTTGCAAGCGGTGGCGGCGAAGGGATTTGAGCTTGTTTCGGCGAAAGGGAATTGGTATCGATTGCAGGCAAAAGATGGAGGCGATGATTTGACTCAGCGAGTTTTTGCGGCGGCACGAGATGCGGGGGTGCAAGTTCGGGGATTGAAACCAGGCGCGAGGAGCTTGGAAGAGGCATTTATGGAGGCGATTGATGGCAACCGGTAGTCCGATTGCGGATTTGAGTTATCGCAATGTGAGCGATGCTCCGTTGCGCAAAGGCGGGACTTGGTGGGTGATTGCGAAAAATCACATCCAGCGATTGAGCAAGATTCGGTCGTTTTGGGTTTTGACAGTTTTGGCTTCGGGCAATTATCTGATCATGGTTGCGGTGATTTTCTTTATGGAAAATCTGACGAACGGTCAGGGTGGGGATCAATTTGCTCAGCAATTTTTTGAGCGAATTGTTTGGAAAGACCAGTTTCTAAATGGATTTCAGTTCGGCCACTTCTTGTTGATGGCGATATTGCTCTTAGTTGGGGCAGGGAGTATTGCGAATGATAACAGTTCGAAGGCGCTGCTTGTTTACTTTAGTAAACCGTGCTCGAAGTGGGATTACTTGATTGGGAAGTTCGTTGGGATATTTCTGCTGATTTTGATGGCGATGCTGATTCCGGCTTTGTTCTTTATGTTCTATGGTTCGATGAATTTTCGGGATCACGGTTTTTTAACTGATGATCCGTGGATGATTCCGAAGGTGTTGCTCTCCTTTGGATTGGTAGCGGCATACCAAGCATCGGTGATTTTGGGTGTGAGTTCGCTGTTTAATCAAGGCAGGATGGCAGGGGCCACTTACGCTGGGGTTTATGTCCTGACGGGCGTTTTTTCGGGGATGGCGAAGATTATTGGTCAGAGCCAGAACGTTGGTGGTGGTATTCAAAAGTTGCTTGATAAGATTCATTACCTTTCACTTTATGGGGGGAGCGAGGGGATATTTAAGGTTGTTTTGGGGACAGATGGGAGTTCGTTCTTTCGAGAGGGGAGGAATTCGGCAGAGGCAATTGTGCCGAGACCGGAGATATGGCTGTTGCTGCTAGTGACGGTGGTTCCGGTTGCGCTTTGTTGGTTTATTGCTTATAAGAAAGTTCGGGCCGTGGAGGTAGTTTCGTGATTGATCTGAATCATGTAAGTAAATGGTATGGCGACGTTATCGGATTGAACGACGTGCAGTGTACGATTGGTTCAGGTGTGACGGCACTTCTTGGACAAAACGGAGCGGGAAAATCGACTTTGATGAAGTTGATTACGGGTCAGATTCGACCGACGACGGGAGAAGTGAAGGTTTTTGGTCAAGATCCGTTTGCGAATCCAGCGGTATTTGAAAAATTGGGGTTATGTCCAGATATTGACAGTTTTCCTGAACATTTGAGTGGTCGAGAATTTGTTTATCGGATGGGGCGGATGATGGGATATGACCACGAGACCGGGGTGAATCGGACTAAGGAAGTCTTGAGTTTGGTCGGCATGGCAGAGCGGGCGGATAAGCCAGTGAAGGGGTATTCGAAAGGAATGCGCCAGCGGATCAAATTGGCGCAGGCGATTTTCCATGATCCGGATTTGCTTTTGCTCGATGAGCCGTTGAATGGACTTGATCCGGTTGGTCGGCGGGAGTTTATGGATGTTTTGCAAGGATTGGCGCATCGTGGTAAGGCGATAATTGTGAGTAGCCACATTTTGTTTGAGGTCGAGCAGATGACGCGTTCTATTATGTTGTTACATCGGGGTCGGCTTTTGGCGGCGGGCGATGTGAGCGAGATTCGAGACTTGATTGATCGGTATCCGCACCGAGTCCGGATTCGGGGGGATCGACCCCGGGAGATGGCGGCACGGTTTGCGGGTTTGCCTTATGTGGTTTCGGTCACGGTGGATGATCATTTGAGCGAACTAGAAGTACAGACTCGACAGGCTGGAGATTTTTATGGCGTCGTCGGGGACTTGGCGGGAGAAGGCTTTGTGATACAGGAAATTGAGAGTCCGGATAACAACTTGGAATCGGTTTATGAATACTTGGTAGGTGCCTCGTGATTGGTGTGGCTTTTGTTGGGGCCTTGCGGGATTTTGTACGTCCGGGTCGACTTGTGACTTGGGGATTGATCGCGCTCGTGGTTGGTGTGATTGGTCATATTTGGGCCGGATTTCAGTCGGGTCAGCCAGTTGCAACCTATGGCATGGTTACTGAGTTTTTGGTATTCCGTGTGATGGCGTTGGCGAGTGCGATTTTTAGTATGCAAGTTTTAGCGTCTGAAATTGAACAAAAGACTGTGGTTTATCTTTTGACTCGGTCGATTGATCGGCCGTCTCTATTGGTTGGTCGCTCGTTAGCGAGTTTTGTTGCGGTGTTTGGGGCGAGTTTGGCGACTTGGTTTGCAGCGGGAATTGGGGTTTTAGGACCACGTGCCTTCCAAACAGGGGCGTTTTGGTGGGATGCAGTTGTGATTCTTCTGGGCGTTCTCGCGTACGGTTGTTTGTTCATCTTGGTTAGCTTGATCTTGAACAAAGCAATGATTTATTGCTTGTTGTTTGCCTTTGGGTGGGAGACGTTCGTACCGAATATGCCGGGCGACCTTTATTATCTTTCGATATTCCCTTATTTGAAGGCGATCAGCGGACATGTTGAGATTAAGAAGGAGACAACGGACATCATGGATGCGGTTCAGGGCGCGCTCACGACCCAAGGAGTTTCAGTGGGTGCGAGCTGGGCGGTTCTGGGGGCGATGATGGTTGTGTTTACTTGGCTTGGGATCGTTTGGTTCAGCCGGAGTGAATATACGCCACGGGAAGACTCAGAGTAGTTAAGGCAAATCGCGTTTTGGTCCACGGAAGGTGTCGAGGTCTTCGTTGTCGCCTTTGCCTTCGCTGAAGAGAGAAGTTTTTTGAAAGGCGATTCGTTCGTCGGCGGTGTTTTTGGCTCTATCTAACGAGCCGAGAAAGACAGAATTTTTACCGAATTTGTTGTTGACGGAATCGACGGTGTGTCCGAGTTCTGCGAAGTCTTTAGTGGATTCGAAGAGAGAGGGAGTTGTTTCGGGGCCTTTTTTGAGATCGGTGAAAGTTATGCCGACCTGGGTTGGTTGGGAGAAATCGCGTTTTGACCAGAGGCGTTCGATGGTTTCGGAAAGGGAGATCGCATCCTGCGTGGGAGCGATCCGGGCTTCGGCATGCCAGGATCGGATTTTTCCGTAGACGTAGATGTTGACGTGCCCAGCCCAGACTTTATCGGCGCGGAGTCGGGCGCATGCTTTGTGGGTGAGGCGGAGAAGGACGGCGCGGCAGTCTTTGTCGTTGCGTAGATTGGGAGCAAGAACGTTGGAGTGGCCGAGGGATTTGCCGGTTCCGTTTTCGAATTGAATGTCGTAGCCTCGGAGGAGGTAGTACCACCGTTCGCCCATGACACTGCCGAAGGCTCGGTTGAGTTGGCGGGGTTCGAGTTTGATGAGGTCATCGCTTGTGAAGACTCCGGTTGCGTTGAGGCGAGCTTGCATTCGGCGGTTGATGCCGGGGAACTCGGTGAGTCCGATGCCCTTGAGTCGTTCGGGGAGTTCGTGAGGATGAATGAAGACGAGGCCGTCGGGCTTTTGGAATTCGGTTGCGAGTTTGGCGAGCCATGCGTTGGGGGCAATACCAATGCTACAGGCCATGCTGGGGGCGACGTGGTCGCGGATCGCTTGCTTGAGTTGGTTGGCGAGTTTGGCGGCGCGTTCGGGTTCTCGTTCTTCGCCGATGAGTCGGAACCGCATTTCGTCGATACTGCAGACTTTGTCGATTGGGAGGACGGTTTCGACGGCATTGAGAATGGCCTTGTGGTAGGCAGTGTAGAGTCGGTGGTTCCCTCCGGCAAAGATGATTTGGGGGCAGAGTCGCTTGGCTTCGCCGACTTTCGTGCCGGTTTTGACGCCGAATGCCTTGGCTTCGTATGAGGCGGCAATGATAGTGCCTCCGTCGAAGTCGGGCGGGCCAACTACGACAGGTTTTCCGAGGAGTTCTGGGTTTTCGGCTTGCTCAACGCTTGCGAAGTACGAGTTGAGGTCGAGGAAGAGCCAGCGGAGGCAATTTTCGCGGTGGAGTGGTAGCTCCATGTCTACTATAATGGATTATACGGGAGAATCGGTCGGTTTGTGAATAGGCCCGGCGGTTCTTTTTGTGGGGAAGGGGCGTAAAGTGATTGAGATATGGACGTAGTTCCACCGCCAGTAGTCGTAGAAGCGAATCCGCCGCGTCAGTGGTGGACGTGGGTTTTGTTTATGGCACTTGTTTCGTGTGTTGTTTATGGGAATTTGACAGCTTACTTTGCGCCCTCTCAAGAGCCTACTGATATCATTGCGTCTGAGAAGGCAATGATTGAGCCGGCGATTCGATCTAAGTTATTGATGGATTCGGTGGCTGGCTCAAGCGGGGAAATGAGTGCGCTGGGTTCGGGTGATGCGCAACTTTTTGAGGTCAGGGCTGATCTGATCAAGAAGATTGATCAATCCGATGAGGCAGCGGCCTGGGTGTTGGCGATTGATAATTTACTGGGCCGGCAGCAGACAGACCGGGCAATTGATCGTCTGGCACTGACGGACAGTGAGAAGTGGCACGACTTTGGGGTGGCGTTTGATGGGAGTTTGGATGATCCTGCGGTGCTTAGCGGGGACGAGATTTTGGTGAAGATTGCACGGTGGCGGAACGAGCATCCGACATTGAACAAGATTCCGGCCAAAGAAATTGGGATGACAGTTAATGCGCCCTTGTTTATTGGATTTTTGGGGTACCTGATGATGGTCATTTTTGGCGGTGTTATCGTCCTTGTGACATACACGGCCATGAAGTTTTCGGGCATGCTTCCGGCGAAAGGTTATCAATCGAATATTTCTTGGCGGGGCTTTGACGCCCGCGGTGCGAGAATGGGGATTTACTTCTCGACTTTCTTGATTTTGAGTTTAGGGTTTTCATTGATTGCTCAACAAAAGTTAATCAGCGAGGTAGTCGGTTCGGCGATTTTGATGCTGATTCTGATTGCGTTGACGCCGCTCTTTGCGACGGCGAAATCGTTTGGTGACAAAATCAAATATCGCGAGATAATTGGCGATACGAGTGAGATTTGGAAGAAGTTGCTCTGGGGTTTCTGTGGATATATGGCGAATTTGCCGATTGCGTTTGCCCTGTTGATTGGGATGACTCGATTGTTTCCAGCCATGCCTACTCCTAGCCATGAGGTCATTGAGATGGTTAAGACAAGTACAGGGCTATCGATGTTTTTGCTCTTCTTTATGGTAGCGATTGCAGCCCCATTGGTTGAGGAGCCGATGTTTAGAGGGGTGCTTTTTCCTTCGCTCCAGAAACTGTTCAAGTCGCCGACGGCGGCAATACTCTTGACGGGGGTTGTGTTTGCTGTGATCCATATGCAGGGGCCTCTTGTTTGGCCTGCACTTGCGGTGGTTGGGATGACGGCGGCGATCATGACTCGGCAAACCGGGTCATTGATTCCGGCGATTACTATGCACGCTTTGCATAATGCGACGCTTTTTGCTTTCAGCATGGTTATGGTGAAATGAAGCGGATTTACCTTGACAATGCGGCGACAACGCCGGTTTTGCCAGAGGTCGTTGCTGCGATGGAGCCTTGGCTCAGCGGGGGATATGGAAATCCAAGTTCGTTGCACGCCGAAGGTCGAGCGGCAAAAGATGCGATTGATCAGTCGCGCGAGATTTTCTCGGAGTTGCTAGGGTGTTTATTTGGGGAGATTGTTTTTACTTCGAGTGGTACCGAGGCGGCCAACTTGGCGGTGATCGGAGGGGCAATTTCGGCTCGCGAGCAAAACGGAAGTTGGGAAGTTATCTTGGGGGCGTCGGAGCACCATTGTGTTTTGCATACGCAGGAGTTTTTGGAGATATTAGGGTTTAAGGTTTTGATTGCGCCGGTGGATCGGCAGGCACGGGTTGAAATTGGCTGGCTGGAGGAAAATGTTCGGGGTCAGACGGCTTTGGTGAGCGTGATGCATGCGAATAACGAATTGGGCACGCTGAACGATGTGGTTGAGATTGGGGCGTTTTGCCGGAAGCATGCGGCGTTTTTTCATGTTGATGCGGTTCAGTGCTTCCCGGCGGACTGGCGTGTTGATGATTTTGAAGCGGACTTAGTGACGCTGAGCGCTCATAAGTTCTATGGCCCGAAAGGGGTTGGGGTTTTGTATGCGAGAAGTGGCGTAAAGCCCAAAGCATTAATGCTAGGAGGAGGACAAGAGCGCGAGGTTCGGGCGGGGACAGAGAACGTTGCGGGGATTGTGGGGGCGGGGGTTGCGGCGAAGGTAGTTTCGGAGGATTCAGGTTGGAGAAAACTGGTGCGGACATTGCGAGACGAATTTGAGCGGGGGTTGAGTGATGGTTTTATGGCATCGGTTACGGACGCGCCGCGGTTGCCGGGGCATTGCCATGTTCGTTATCCGGGGGTGGACGCGGAGACGGTGTTAATTCGGCTTGACCGAGAAGGGATTGCGGCAAGTAGTGGAGCGGCGTGTAGTAGCGGGAGTTTGGAGCCTTCGCATGTTTTGGCGGCTTGTGGTTATTCTGAGGCCGAAGCGAAGGAAGGATTACGTTTTACTTTTGGGCGAGAGAATACGATGGAGGAAGCAGTTCGGGCGGTTGGGATTGTGAATAGGGTTTGTGAAGAGATTTGGGGACGCCGGAATCACTAAGAGGTTTGCGGGTTATTTAGGACCGTTGATTGTATTGGCGTACTTCTGGGCGGGTTGAGACGTCGGGTTGTTATCTGATTGAAGAATCAGGGAGCAGGACAACGCATGACTTTAGCAACATTAGCCGCAAGTGCGGTTTTGGGATTGAACGCAGCACCAGAATTGACAAAAACAAAAATTGTTGACGCAACTCTTTTTAAGAATGGGACAGCGGTGGCGGTTCACCAAGTGACGATACCGGCGAGTGGGGAAGTTTTTATCGAAGAGCCGCCAATCGCGGCATTGGGCACGCTCTGGATTTATGGGAATCAGGGGGCGCAGATTTCGAGCGTTGTGATGACGACGGTGCATACAGAAAAGGAAAGCAACGTGGCAGTGGGATCGGTTGGGGAAGCCTTGGTTTTGAACAAAGGCAAGATGATGAGTATCCGTTGGTACGACCAGAAGGAATGGAAGGACGTGACAGGAAAGATTGTTGAGGTGAGTAATCAGCTGGCAATCATAGAACCGGAAGGATCTACGGAAAGGATGTTTGTTCAGCTCAGCTCAATTGCTAGTTTTAAGGGAAGTTCTGACTTGACATGGACTCGGGTGGTGAAGTCGGCGAATGATATTCCGGCTTTGCGGATTACGGCGAAAGCAGGTTCGAAAGTCAATATTATGGGTTTGCAATCGGGGATGAGTTGGGTGCCGGCTTATCAAGTCGACATGTCTGATGAGAAGAAGTTGCAGATCATCTCAAAAGCAACGGTTGTGAATGACTTGGGGGATTTGGATGGGATTGAAGCTCGACTTGTGACGGGATTCCCGAATTTTTCTAATTTGGGGATGTGGGATCCTCTTACCTATGTTGCGCAATTGATGCAACGGGGAGGTTCGGGCGGATTTGGTGGGGGTGGTGCGGCGGCAGCTCCAATGCAGAATGCGGCTGGATTCCGGCGTGAGGCAGCGGATGAGGATGCGTATTCGAGTTTTGTTCCGAATACAGGAGAAGGGTTCTCAGGCGAGGATTTGTTTTTTACTCCGCTTGAGAATGTGAAATTGAAGCGTGGGGAACGTGGCTATTACGTGTTGTTCCAAACGGATTCTGCTTACAACCACCTTTATACTTTGGATTTGCCGCCGAGTACGGCCCAGGGCGGAAGTCGGGATTATATTCCTTCGGAATTGCCGGTTTGGCATGAGATTGAATTTGACAATAAGATGAAGCAGCCTTGGACGACGGGAACAGCTTTGATTATGCAGAATGGTCAGATGCTCGGGATGGATGAGCTGAAATATACGACTCCGGGCACGAAGGCATATTTGAAAATTTCGAAGGCATTGGATATTGCGGCTTCGATGACGGAGGAGGAAATAGCTCGGGAACGCGGTGTTCTGAAGAATCAATACAATCAAATCACGCACGATCTAGTCACGGTGAAGGGAAAATTAGAACTCACAAATTACAAAGGTCTGGATGTGGTGATGAAAATCAGCAAGCAGCTTGAGGGTGAGGTAGTCACCGCGGGCGGTTCGGAGAAGATTTTCAAGTCGGCAAAACGACTGAATCAGGTGAATCCGGCTTCTGTCATAGAGTGGCGCCCGACGATGAAGAAGGGTGAGAAGCGCGTGTTCGAGTACACATATAAGGTGTACGTGAGCGCGAATTGAGCACTTAGATCATTCAGACGTGCTGTTGAAAATTTAAGGGACGAGTTCAGGTATTTTAAAGGCGTGAGTGAGCTTGTCCCACAATTTGATTCTGATAAGTTTGAGGCACTTTGTAAGTCAAACGGTTTTAACGGATGGTACGCAAGTCAAGTCATGGCTACATTCGGCTACTCAGACTCAAAAAAATTCAGCAAAGCAATTAATGCTGCACAGAGAGCTTGTTTGGCACTCGAGATTGATTTGCATGATAATTTTGAACGTGTGCGCTTTGAAGATGGGAGCGAAGACTTCAAACTTAGTCGATTTGCGGTGTATTTAACCGTAATGAATGGCGACCCCTCGATAGCGGAAATAGCTGCTGCTCAAGCGTATTTTGCATTGATAGCGGAAGCAGTTCGGCAAGCTTCAGATGACCCAGACAAAATAGACAGGGTTGTTTTGCGCAAGAATATTACTGACCAAGAGAAAACTTTGTCTGGAGTAGTTAAGAAAGCAGAAGTTGAGAATTATGCATTCTTTCAAAACGCTGGATATCGTGGAATGTATAACATGACTATCGCTCAGCTAAGAAAGCGACGAGGACTAGGGGAAAGGTCACCATTGGATTTTATGGGCAAGGCCGAGCTTGCTGCAAATTTGTTTAGGATTACGCAAACCGAAGAGAGAATAAGGTCAAAAGAGATCAAGGGCCAAGCAAAACTTGAAGCTACAGCATTGGATGTTGGCAAAAAAGTTAGAGAGACTATGATTGAAACCGGAGGAACGGCTCCTGAGAATTTGCCGATTATGGAAGACATAAAGAAATCTCAGTCTAGCCTTAAGAAAGCTAAAAGGGAATTAGAAAAAGTAGACAAAAAGAAAAACTCCAAAAAGTAAAATCAAAAAAAATCCCCTTGGTATTTGGCCAAGGGGATTTTTGCTTTCCAGGTTTCTGGAAATGGCGGGCGAGTGGCTTTAGTTAATCTTTGTAACCGGGGAGTCGGCGACCTTTGTAGTAGCCGTCGAGGGATGCGTTGTGTCGTACATGGAGAGCTTCTCCGTTGACGTTCTTGGTTTCGCTCAGTTCGGGAAGCGAGGTTGTCCAGTGAGTTCTTCGCTTTGCACCGCGTGCGTGGCTATGTTTGCGTTTTGGGTTTGCCATTTTCTTAAATCCTTATTTCTTTTCTCGGTGAAGAGTGACTTTGCGGAGGTTGGAGTTATATTTTGAAAGTTCCAACTTATCCGGGGTGTTTTGTTTATTTTTGGTTGTCACCACGAAGTGCTTGTTGTCTTCTGTACAAACAAGCCGGATGATTTCTCGCTTTTCGCCTTTCTTTTTCGCCATGGAAAGCCTCCGGGCAGGGCAGATTGCCTTTGCGCCGAAGGGCTATTATGATTGGACCTTTGGGTTTGGTTCAAGGACCCTGCGGAATTAGCGGTCCTTCGGCTTGTATAATCGGCTTGATTGGTGCGCCCGGGTGGCGGAATGGTAGACGCAGCGGACTTAAAATCCGTTGGCCTTTGGCCGTGAGGGTTCGAGTCCCTCCCTGGGCACCAAACACTTTTAGGTAGGTGCTATGGACACAATTGATGACTATTTTGATCAATTCGATGGGCCAACTCTTGATGTGTTAGAAAGGCTTCGAGCTTTGATGCGCGAGGAAGTACCGGAAGGTGTGGAAGCTATTAGCTACAAGATTCCGACAATTCGGATTCCGGGTTTGAGGCGTCGGAGTGGGAACTTGGTTCACTTTGCGGCGTTCAAAGATCACGTCAGCATTTATCCTCGGTCGCGGGCGGTTGATGAGGTCATGGGAGATGAAGTTGGACCATTTGCTTCGGGCAGTGGGACGCTGTTGTTTCGACTTGACGACGATATTCCCTATGACTTGATTCGGCGAGTGGTTCGAGTGCTGTATGAAGAAGCGGTCAAGACGTCACAATAGGGAACAGGTGTCGGGTCAATGAGTGTTCAAGGGAATATGAGACGGATTTGGTGGATTTGGCTTGGGAGTTGGTGCGTCGTTGGATTATTGGGATGCGCTTCACCATCTAAGGAAGTTTTGCCACCTGCAGCACCTCCCTCAGTAGCTGCGCCGGCTGATCCGTTGGATAAATTGAAACTCAGTAAGCCGATGCGGGCGGCGATCAAGGAAGCGAGGGGTGAGTTGCCAACTTTTTGGAAGGCTTGGGAAGAAGGGAGTTGGGGGAAGGGCGATTACATTGTTAATGCCCAGTTTTTGAGTGAGGATGGATCGCGCGGAGAGTTTTTGTGGCTTTCAGTGCAGGCTCGAGGGGAAGGAGAAGTGACGGGTTTGTTGGAAGGTGAACCGACGGTTCGTAAGGACTTGAAGCACGGGCAGGTGGTGACGGTGAAGGACGCAGAAATTGTTGACTGGATGTACGTGCCAGATGATGGCGACCATAAGGGCGGATATACTCTGAAGGCGTTAGGAATTCCGGCCGAATGAAGAATATGCGTTTATTGATTTCTGGTTTAGTATTGGGGGCTATTGGGATTTCGGTCGCACAGGTTTCGGCGCGTTTTTCTTCCGAGTCGAACTATTTTTCAGCTCAGTTTCCTGGGAAAGTTGACGAAAGTAAGTCGATCACGAGTTGGAGTACGGGTCAATTGACGAGTTCAGTTTTTGTTTCACAGTCGGGTTCGGGGCTTTTTCGGGTGACGGTGACGCCTTTGCCACGTGAGGTGATACGGGGTCGGTCTGCTCAGGACTTGCTGGATGCCGCGCGTGATGGGACGTTGACGATGAAACGGATGACGGTTGAGGCCGAGCAAAAATTGTTAGTCAATGGGGCACCAGGACGGAGATTTATTGTGAATACACCGGATTCGCCGAGTGTTGTTCACTTAGTAGTGGTCGCGAATGGGCGACTTTATCAGGCCTCGGCGGCGGTTCCGAATTCGGAGTTAAGCCGTGGGGTTGACTTTGTAAAGTCTTTTAATTTGAATGCAGTTATCTCATCTGGCGGCTAGACTTTTTTTTTTTGGAGTACGAGAAAAACTAGACCACAAATGGTTAAGGTGGCGGGTTCTGGAACAGCATCGCGTTGGAGGCTCCATGAATTGATAACGACGTTGTTGTTTGTGCCCAGATCTACCCAATTGCCAGCTAGGAGAGCTTCGATCCGAATGTTGTTGATCGTGACTGGATTGCCGGTGATGTGGAAAGCTCGATCACCGAACCCATCGACAATCGTCGGGTTAGTGCCATCAATTGTTCCGGTGAGATTCCAGGTTGGATATGAGAGACGGATGGTAACGGTGGCGATTCCGAGTGTTGCGCTGAAAGGATTCGTGGTTTGTCCCGAGTTAATGTCGGTAACGGTATTGCCGGCGACGACAAAATCTCCTTGACCTGAGATGCCGCTGATCGAGAACGGAAAGGCGAAACTATTGGTTGTGGACTGTGAAACTGTGACGGGAGAAGGTCCTCCCGAGTTTTGTGATCCAGAACCAAGGTTTGTGTTGTAGTTGAAAACCGCGCTTGAATCGAATGTCCAATCACCAGCAAATGAATATGCTTGACTGAGGGCAGAAGCGGTGGCCAGGGCCAAAGCGATTATGAGTTTTTTCATTTTCCTCTCTCACAAAGTTGTGAAGTGAACTTGCAGTTTATCAGGGAACTGTTAACTATTTGTATTTTTCGACATATTTGAGACAGCATGCCCTAACTCGGCCCCGGATTCGGTTGATGTATTTGGCTCGTTCGGTGACGGAGACGGCTCCACGAGCATCGAGGAGGTTGAAGATGTGGCTGCACTTGAGGGCGAGGTCAAGAGCGGGATAAACGAGGGCTTCGCCGATCGGGGATTTCTCGGGGGTTTCTTCTGGTTTTTCGAGTGCGAGGATTTTGCGGGCTGGGTCGTAGTGGACTTCGGTTTCGATCACTCGCTTTGATTCTGCTTCGTAGAGATCGAAGAGGTTAAAGAGGAGTTTTGTGTCGGCGACTTCGAAATTATAGAGATTGTTTTGCATCTCGCTTTCGAATTCGGCGGTTTTATAGGTCATGTCATCCGACCACATGAGGCCATCCCAGAATGAGTTTTGGCCATTGATCATAAGGCAGAGTCGTTCGGGGCCGTAGGTGATTTCGGCGCAGACGGGATCACATTCGATTCCACCCATTTGTTGGAAGAATGTAAATTGGCTGATTTCGGTGCCGTTCAGCCATATTTCCCAGCCGACTCCGGCGGCTCCGGCAGCTTGGCTTTCCCAGTCGTCTTCGACGAGCCGGATATCGTTACTTTTTGAATCGAATCCGAGGGCATCGAGGGAACCCATGTAAAGGTCGACGATGTTGTCGGGGCTGGGCTTCATGAGGACTTGGTATTGAAAATAGCGTTGGGATCGTTGGGGGTTGAGGGTGTAGCGTCCATCGGCAGGGCGGCGCGATGCTTGGATGTAGGCAACGTTCCAGGGTTCGGGTCCAAGAGATCGGAGCGTGGTCGCGGGGTGCATTGTTCCGGCCCCGACTTCGCTGTCGTAACTTTCCAAAATGGCGCATCCTTGGGCGGCCCAGTAGTCGTCCAGGGTTCGGATGAGGTTTTGGAAGGTCATCATGGTGGCTGGATTGGATGGTACCTAGCGTTTTTTGTTTCGGGGCGGGGCCTGGGGGATGTATGCTTTTGTTGTGGCACGTTTCTTGGTTTTCGGCCTGGTGATTCTTGGGTTTGTCGTTAGTTTAGTTTTTGGGGTCTTTGTTCATTCTGGTTGGTATGTAGGGGCGCTCTTGTATGGAGCGCTCGTTTTGGTTGGTGTCTATGATTTGGTGCAGAAGGATAAGAATATTTTGCGAAATTATCCTGTGGTGGGGCATGGTCGTTTCTTGCTTTTGAAGATTCGGCCGGAGTTGCACCAGTATTTTGTTGAAGATGATGTGAGTGGTAAACCGTTTAGTTGGGAACAACGGAAGCTGATTTATGAGCGGGCGGCGGGTGAGGAAGGGCTCGACGCGTTTGGGACGGAGTTTGATGTTTACGAGCCGGGCTACATGTGGTTTGAGCATTCTATTGCGGCGAAGCACTTGGCAGATTTAGACTTGCGGGTGATGGTTGGAGGAAAGGATTGTTCGCAGCCTTATTCTTGTTCGGTTTATAACATTTCGGCGATGAGTTTTGGATCGCTTTCGCCGAACGCGATTCGGGCTATGAACCGGGGGGCTAAGGCTGGCGGTTTCTATCACTGCACGGGTGAGGGTGGGGTGAGTGTTTACCATTTGGCGGAAGGTGGTGACTTGGTTTGGCAGATCGGAACGGGCTATTTTGGATGTCGCCGACCAGATGGTGGATTTGATCCGGTGATGTTTGAGAAAAATGCAAAGCGCGAGACGGTGAAGATGATTGAGATTAAGATCAGTCAGGGGGCGAAGCCGGGGCATGGTGGAGTTTTGCCGGGGGCAAAAGTGACTCAGGAAATCGCAGATGCGCGTGGAGTCCAGGTTGGCGAAGATTGCATTTCGCCTCCGGGGCATTCAGCGTTTGGTTCGCCGCGGGGTCTTTGTGAATTTATTAGAAAGTTGCGGGAGTTGAGTGGGGGGAAACCGGTTGGATTCAAACTTTGTATAGGCAGTCGGACGGAGTTTATGGCGATTTGCAAGGCGATGGTCGAGACGGGGATTCTGCCTGACTTTATTACGGTTGATGGTGGAGAGGGCGGAACAGGGGCGGCTCCGGTTGAGTTTTCGGATTCGATGGGAACGCCTCTCGCGGATGCTTTGCCGTTTGTGGTTGAGGCATTGAGGGGTTGCGGATTGAAAGATCAGATTCGGGTGGCGGCAAGTGGGAAAGTAATCACGGCGACGGCTTTGATGGAGAATTTAGCAAAGGGTGCGGATTGGTGCAACTCAGCCCGGGGCTATATGCTGGCGATCGGGTGTATTCAGGCGCAGGTTTGCCATACAAATGAATGCCCGGTGGGAGTTGCAACGCAGGACGCAGGTCGGCAGAAGGGGGTTAATGTTGTTGATAAAGGGTTAAAGGTTGCGCGTTTTCATGGAAAAACGGTGCGAGCCCTAGCGGACTTGGTGGGCGCCATGGGGGTTGACCACCCTGAAGATATAAAACCAGAGATGGTTTGGAAACGGACGAGATGGGGTGAGGCTCGGCGGCTGAGCGACGAGTTCCCTCGCATTGAGGTGGGTGGGCTGTTGAGAAACGATTATTCGCATCCGGACTTTACGCCTTATTGGGAGGCAGCGAGTCCGGATGCGTGGCGGTAGAAATTACATCCAGTGGACGTCTTCGTCGCCCTTGATGAGTTGAAGTTGGTTCAACTGACCGAGGTGGTACATACTGTGGTTGATGCCCCACATCAGGAGTTTCCCTTTGGTAGAAGGCATTCCCCACGGCGCGGTTACTTCGGTTGCGAGGTCCTCGGCGGATGTGGACTCGATTGCAGCTTCTAAATCGCGGCAACCTTTGGTGAACATTTCTCTGCTTTGGTCTTTCGTTGTGATTTCTTTGAGGACCTCATAACGTGATTGCATGTCGATTGCATTCTCAGGATTTGTAACTACTTCGGAAACGACGGTGTTGAAGAGACCGGCTTCTGCGATGTAATTGGTTGCGGGGCGGGCTTTTCCACCGGGACAACAGGCGAAGTCTTCTTCGCTGGTTGCATCCATGTCTTTGTTGGCGAGATATTCGACTTCTTGGAGGAAGTCTTTCATGAGTGTTGTTGTGTTCATTGTTGTTTTATCCAGTAGAGGTTTTGGTCACCCTGAATGAGCTGTGTCATTGCAAGTTGACCAAGGTGATAATTTGCGTGCCCGAGGGCGTGCATGACGAGGTGGGACTTGGTGATTTGTTGCAACCATGGGGCAGTGATTGGCTCACTGAGTTCCTCGTCGGTCATGGATTCGATCGCCCGGCGGAGATCTTTGAATCCTTTGATGAGGAAAATGTTAGATTTACGCTTGGTGCCTGCTTCGGTTTTATCGGGTTGAGGTCCGGCTTTGAGAAATTCGGTGTTTTCGGGATCTTTGATGTAACGAGCTGTGTAGCTGCAGAAAAAGCCAGCTTCAGTCATGTAGTTGGTTGCGGGGCGGGCGGAACCACCGAGGTTTTGCTCGAAGATTTCGTCACTTGAGTTCTCGACATCCTGAGTGACCATGTATTCGACTTGCGTGAGGTAGTCGAGCAAGAGTTTTTGGACACTCATGCGTTATGTTTCTCCCAGAGTTTTTCGAATTCGCCGACGAGACGATCGATGACTTCAAAGCCGCCTTGCCAGAATTCTTTGGATTTGAGGTCTACGCCCAGGTGGGCCATGAGTTCTTGGGGGGTTTCGCTGCCTCCGCGTTCGAGAACCTCTATGTATTTGTTAGCGAATTCGGGGCCGCCGACTTTTGCTTTTTCGTAGAGGGCGAGGGTGAGGAGTTCGCCGAACGAGTAAGCATAGACGTAGAACGGCACGGCGAAGAAATGGCCGACATAGAGCCACCAGATTTTGTGTTGTTCGCCTAGCTTGACGCCTTCTCCGAACATGGCTTGGAGTTCTTCTTGCCAATGATTTTGGAAGTCTTCGGTACTGAGTTCACCTTTATCACGTCGGTGGTTGTGGCATCTCTGTTCGAATCGGAACATGGCGGATTGGCGATGGACACTGGCGAAGATTCCTTCGATTTTGTCGGCATAGAGGGCGAGGGCATCTTGAGTTGATGCGTTTTTGACGAGATCTTCAAATACAAGGATTTCGGCAAAGATTGATGCGAGTTCTGCGAGGGGGAGAGTGCCGTGGAAGTTGTAGAGATTTTGTTTTCGGCTCAGGCTACTGTGGACACCGTGCCCGAGTTCGTGGGCAAGGGTTCCGATATCGGTGAGTTTGCCGAGGTAGGTCATGAGAATGACCGGGTGGGTATCGGGGGTGTTATAGCTGCAGAACGCCCCGCCGGTTTTTCCAGTTCGGGGTTCAGCGTCGATCCAATTTTTGTCAAAAAATTCTTCAGCTCTTTGGGCAAGTGTTTTGTGGAATTGGGAGAATGACGCGATGACGATTTCTTTGGCTTTTGGCCAAGCGATTTCCTCTTTTGATTCAAAGAGGGGAGCGTAGCGGTCGATGTGAGTGAGCTCATCGAGCTTGAGAATGTGCTTTTTGACGTTGTAGTATCGTTCGACTACATCGGATCGCTCTTTGCAGAGTTGCATGACGAGGTCGACGGTTTCTTTATCGAGTTCGTTGGCAAGGTGCCGGCTCTGTTCGGCGTATTCGAGAGTTCTCAGTCGATCTTCGAGTTTTTTGTCGGCGAGGATTGTGTTATAGGTGTAGGCGATAACGCGTTCGAGTTCTTTTAAGCCAGCAGTGAATGCATTGGCGGCGGATTCTCTGATTTTGCGGTTGGGGTCGCGGAGTTTATCGAGGACTTCTTCTTGGCTGAGTTCTTCGATTTCGTTTGTTTCGGGGTCGGTGTATCGAAAAACGTGGTTGGCGGTGACTTCATCGTGGAGTCTTTGCCAGGCTCGAAGTCCAGTGTTTGATGTTTCTTCGAGGAGGATTTCTTTAGATTCGTCGAGAGTGTATGGAGTGTAGATTCGGACTTTGTTGATGTGGTGAGCGTATTGATCGAGGACCGAATCTTTGAGGAGGGCTGTGATTTGGTCTTCTGGGATTTGCTGGAGTTCGAGGTCGAAGAACATCACTTTAATGCTGAGTTCGGATGATTTTTCGGTTTGCTCCTGCATGAACGCACCGATTTTAGGGTCGCTTGTGTCGCCGGCGAAAAGGAGATGAGCGAAGGTGATGGGTTTGCTCGCTTCGTTGCTGATGTCTTCATAGGTGGCCAGGGCTTTGGCGAGTTGGGCGGCATTAATGTTATTGAGTTTGCCTCGGTATTGAGTTGCGAAATTGTCGGCGCGATCATGGGCGGAAATCCAGGTGGCGGCTATCTTGGGGTCGTCCATTCCTTCGAAGAGGGCGCTGAGATCCCAAGTGATTCCGGCGGCGGTGGCGGGGGCAATTGTGCTCATATTATTTTCCTTATACCAATCTTAGAGGTTATCCCGTTAGCACGAGTGGATTCTCGGGTCGTTGGGCTGATTGGAGAATTTCGCGAGCATTGGCGAGAGCGGATGCGCCGATTTGTTCTCCAGCGAGGAGGCGGGCGATGGCCTGGGGACGATTTTCTTGTTTGAGGGTGTGAAGTTCGGTTTTTGTTTGGTTTTTTATGGTGGTCTTTTCGATTTCGATGTGGTGGTCGGCGGCGGCTGCGACTTGGGCGAGGTGGCTGATCACGATGACTTGATTGTGGGTGCTCAGTTGCTGGAGTTTTCGGGCGGTGATCGCGGCGGCTCGACCGGAGAGGCCGGTATCGACTTCATCGAAAATGAGGGTTTGGACTCCTTGGCTGTCGGCGCATGCAACTTTTATGGCGAGCATGACGCGGCTAAGCTCGCCGCCAGATGCGATTTTGTGGAGAGGTTGGCTGGGTTCTCCCGGGTTGGCGGTGAATTGGAACTCGACTAATTCTTGGCCCGACTCGTCAATTTCTTTGGGCTGGAATTGGAGGCTGAATTCGGCTTTTTCGAGGGCGAGTTCGCGGATGTGGGAGAGAGTTTCCTTGGCGAAATCCTTTGCTTTTTGATGGCGCAGGAGGGAGAGGGAGTTGCCGAGCGATTCGAGTTCTCGGGTTTGGTCTTGGAGTTCTTGGGTGAGTTTTGTGGCGTCTTGGGATTGGTTGAGGAGTTGGTCGAGTTCGGATTGGGCTTCGGTGAGATAGTTGAGGATTTCTTCCTCACTTTCTCCATATTTCTTTTTGAGTCGATTGATGAAGTCGAGGCGGGCGGCGGCGATTTCGATGGCTTCGGGGTTGTAGTCGAGAGTTTCGACGTAGTGGCGAATTTGGTACAGAGCTTCTTGGAGGGCAGATTCTGAGGTTTCAGCGAGTTCCAGAGTTGAGGCAAGAGTTGGGTCGAGAGTGGTGGCGTGGGCGAGTTCGCGGGTGGCGACGGACAGGCGTTCAAGGGCAGAGTTTTCGGATTCGGAGAGCGAATCGATGAGGAGATTGAATGTGTCGCCGATTTTTTGGGCGTGGATGAGGCGATTGAGGATGGTTTTGACGGCTTCGGATTCGAGGGGTTGGAGGTCGGCTTCGATGATTTCGGAGATTTGAAATTCGAGGAGGTCGATGCGCTGGGCGCGGTCGCGCTCGGAGGTTTGGAGGGATTTGATTTGGGATTTGAGAGCTTGTACTCGGGCGAGCTGGATTTGGAGTTCGATTTTGAGGGTTTGGGCGGCTTCGCCGATCCAGGTATCAAGGAGTTCGAGTTGTTTTTCGGGGTTAAGAAGGTTGCGGTGGTCGTGTTGCCCGTGAAGATCGGCGATGTGGTGGCTGAGAGAGCGGAGGATTCCGACGGTGGTGGGGCGTCCGTTGATGCGGACGGTGGAGCGGCCCTCGGCAGTGAGTTCGCGCTGGATAAGGAGTTGGTGATCTTCGAGGTCGATGCCGAGGTCGTGGCACGCTTGTTCGGCTTGGGGGTTTGTTTTGAGATCGACGAGGAGGGAGATGTGGGCTTTTGGAGCACCTTGTCGGACGAGGTGGGATTCGGCGCGGCCCCCGAGGGCGAGGAGGAGGCTGTCGATGAGGAGGGATTTACCGGCGCCGGTTTCGCCGGTGATGGCGGTGAGTCCGGTTTGGAGGGTGAGGTCGGCCCGGGTGATGAGGGCGATGTTTTCGACGGTGAGGGATTGGATCATGGGCGTTCCTTGGTGTTTGGATCGTATGTCTACTATAGTGTATACGTCTTTTGCACGGGAATGCAAGGGGTTTTTCAAAATGAGGAGGAATCTTGAGGAGAATTTCGTTGCCTTTTGATAGTGGGCTCCTCTGTTTTGGAATATGTCAATCAAAAATGTTATCGATAGAACTTGATTTCTTGCGGATTATGTGAGACATGGGAAACCAGCTTTGGCGTCTATGGCGTCTTTTTTTTAGGGACTGTTGAACAAGGTTATGATTTTTGAATTTATGATGTGGCTCTTGATCTACAGGATTCCTCACCCACTCTCATTGATTATTGTTTGGACTGTCGCTGCGGGGTTGGTGGCTGTCTTCTTGATGTCGGGATTAGGTGCCAAAAAGAGCGTTGTGACAAGAAATTGGTTTATGATCTCATCGTTCGCGGGGGCAGTTTTGGCTCTGCCGCTATCAGCAGAATCGTTAGGGTCGATCTATTTTGCGTTGTTGAGTGCATGCATTTCATTGATGGTTGTTGCAGGTGTTTTTAATTTTCGTGCACAGACAAAGGGAGTTGAGTTTCCCTTCTGGGCGCAATTGTTTTTTTGGGTATTGCCTATCTTGGTTTTGCTGGCCGGCGCGAGGGCAACACTTGAAGCTATGAGTATTTTTGTGAGTTAGTAAATATCTTGCGAAAAAGCGACTTAGATTTTGGGTCATGGGTGGGGAGGGGGTTTACAGGTAGAACGAGTGGGTATGTCACTTCCGATTGAAGAACTCACGCCGCGGCAAATTGTGGCGAAACTCGATGAATATATTGTTGGTCAGGATGAGGCCAAGCGGGCGGTGGCGGTGGCGCTTCGGAATCGGTATCGACGCCAGCAATTGCCGGAGGATGAGCGCGCGGATATTATGCCGAAGAATATTTTGATGATTGGACCGACGGGGGTGGGGAAGACGGAGATTGCGCGGCGGTTGGCGCAGCTTGCGCGGGCACCGTTTGTGAAAGTTGAGGCGACGAAGTTTACGGAAGTGGGTTATGTGGGCCGGGATGTTGAATCAATGGTGCGCGACTTGGCGGCGAATGCGGTTCGGCTTGTGGAGGCGGAGATGGTGGCTGCGGTGCAGGAGCCGGCGCGGGAAGCAGCACTTGACCAAATGGTTAATCTATTAGATGATAAACCAGTGGTGTATCCGACGCAGGTTTGGTTTGGGGGAGATCAGGTTGAGCAAGAGGCGGAGAGTGAGCCTCAGGAATCACAAGAAGAGCGCGAAGCGCGATTGGCGAAACTGAGGAAAGAGATTGAGGATGGCTTGCACAATGATAAGGTTGTGGAAGTGGAATTTGAGGAAGCACAGGGAAGCCAATTTTTGCAGGTGTTTACGCCGCAGGGGATGGAAGAAATGGGGCTGGATATGAACCAGTTGATGGGTCGGGGTGGTCCGAAGACGGCTTATCGCCGTGCGCCGGTTAAGGAGGCACTTGAGGTTTTGACTCAGAATGAGGCGAAAAAACGGATTGATTCGGGTTCGATTGGGATGCTGGCGATTGAGCGGGCCGAGCAGACAGGGATTATTTTTATTGATGAGATTGATAAGGTCGCGATGCCGACGGGCGGTCAGGGTCCGGACGTGAGTCGGGAAGGGGTTCAGCGTGACTTGCTTCCGATTATTGAAGGTTCGGTAGTAGCGACTAAGTTTGGGCCGGTGAATACGGATCACATTTTGTTTATTGCGGCGGGTGCTTTCCATATGAGCAAGCCGGGTGATTTGATTCCGGAGTTGCAAGGTCGGTTGCCGATTCGGGTTCGGTTGGAAGCGCTGCTTGAAAAGGACTTTGTTCGGATTTTGAAGGAGCCTAAGAATGCTCTGACGAAGCAATACATCAAGCTTTTGGGGGTTGATGGGGTGAAAGTTGAGTTTACGGAGGATGCCCTTGATGAAGTGGCAAAATATGCGACTTTGGTGAATGAGAAGGCGGGAAATATTGGGGCGCGGCGGCTGCATACATTGCTTGAGCGGCTGTTGGAGGATTATCTTTATGATGCGCCGGATGTTGCACCGCCGACGTTGCGGGTGGACGCGGCGTTTGTTCGGGAGCAGTTGGAGCCGGTAGTGAAGGATTTGGCGCGGACTCAAGAGTTGATTTAGTATTTGGGGGGTTTGGTCAACCCTCCCTCTGCCCCCTCCCACCTCTTGGGAGGGGAAACTCTGTTGGAAATGGTTGCAGACACGATGTAGATATTGGCGTTGGATGAGGTTTTGGGGTTTCGTTGGAAAATGGCAGAGATGACTGAGGCTCCCGACAATCGATCCGAAAATCGGAGCACTATGAGCGGGACATAACGTACAATCGTATGAGTGATTTGTTTTCTCTCGCCTGATCGACTCTATTTTTGGGCGGGCGAATTTTTGAGAGTATGGAAAAACGCTCCTTTACCGAGTGAGGAGATAGATCGGTTGTACGGTCACGAAGGAATTCTGCATTCACCTTTGAGGTGCACCCCCGAGCATGGCTTTACTGCAGTTTTACTGGATCGATATGAGGGAACTGGAATATCGATGTCTGATGTCTCTACGACTTGGAGTGCGTATCTTTTTGGTGCTGAGATGGTGCAAGGACTACTGGGGCAAGGTGAGTATTTACTGAAAGCAATTGATTACGAATTATTGACTCTCTATCAAGCACGAGTGCCGGGGTATGACGAGATGTTCGAGACCTGCCACGCATTTTTTGAGGAGTATTATGCGGCGTGTGATTGCGACCATATGAAACCGAGGCTAGAGCCTTCGCTCATCCGAATGCGTGAACTTGTCTCTGCTCGGAATCTAGGGAACTAACGAGGCTTGATTGCGAGTCTGAAGGGTATGAAGTGGCGTGGGTTTACGCTGATTGAGTTGCTGGTTGTGATTGCGATCATCGCGATTTTGGCAGCGATTTTGTTCCCAGTTTTTGCCCAGGCGAAAATTGCAGCGAAGGGGGCGGCATCGATTAGCAATGCTCGTCAGATTGGGACGGGGCACGCGATTTATTCCGGGGACTATGATGATATGGCGGTTTTAGTAGGGTTCCTTGACCCGGCGGGGCCGATCAGTGCGAATGGGGATTTGTATTTTGCATGGCCGAGTTTGCTCATGCCTTATATTAAGTCTTCGCAGATGTTTCAGGATCCATTGACTCGGCAAGAAGGCGAGTTTCAGGGTCAGCCGACTTCGGTCACTCACCTTTATTTGACGCAATATGGTTATGCGTATACGGTTTGGTCGCCGCGCAGTGCTTTGGGGCCGAGTGGAGTGACGCTACCGATTTCGATGACGACACCGGCGGCTCCTGCGGAGACGGTAATGTTCATAACTAAGAAAGAGCGAGCGGGGAATCCGGATTGGCATGATTTGGGGACGCCAGTTTGGGCGGCGAATTTGGTTCTGCCGCCGGACTGTGTGACTGCGGTGTGTTTTTCGGTTGCACGGTGGGGGAGTGATTCGCCTAGCTTTGTGGGGCAGACATTTGAGAATGGAGCGTTTACGGGCGGGGTGGCATTCCGGAAAACAAAGAAAACCTGTGTAGTTTGGGGGGATACGCATACAAACTATCGGAGCGCGGATCAAGTTGCGGCGGGGACGAATTGGAGTATGACGACGCCTTCGGCATCAGTGACGGTAACGGATTTGGATCGCTATCTATGGGACATCAACTAGCTTGAAAAAATTAATTGGAACTAGGAGGATTTTTTTGTATTCTAATCAGGCGATGCTGAGAAAAGTGCGTGGATTTACTTTGATTGAGTTGTTGGTAGTGATTGCAGTGATTGCGATCCTGGCGGCGATTTTGTTCCCGGTTTTCGCGCAGGCCAAGGTTTCGGCAAAGGGGACTGCGGCTCTGAGTAATGCGAAGCAGATTGGGACAAGTATGTTTATTTATTCTGCTGATTTTGATGATTATGCGGTTTTGGTGGGTCGGCTTGATGACACTGCGCCGGTTCAATATGGGACGCGTGGGGTTTATCCTTGGGCGTATTTGTTACAACCATATACAAAGTCAAGTGCGATTTTTCATGATCCTGTGACTTCCACGGAGAAGCCTTATTTGACC
>JBJXDW010000047.1:0-48681 GCA_046154445.1 Fimbriimonadaceae bacterium
CCCCTAAGAAACCAACCAGCAACAAAACCCCCAAGCCCGCTACTTCCCAGCGGAGTTTCCGGCCCTCATTCCCTGCCAACCATGGCCCCAAAAAGCAGATCAATGCAAGCCCCACCGCATTATTCACCCGCATCAACCCCGCCACCAAAATCAACGCCGCACTCGCCAGCCAATGCAGCCAGTTCTGCTTCTCGCGCACCGAAAGCCAAATCCCCGCCGCAATCAACGGCAAACAGAACCCCTCCGTATAATTCCCCATCTGCACCGTGACCGCCAGCGTCGCCGACATCAAAAGCACCGACCACCCCGCCACCAAATCCCCAAACATCCGTCGAAGCACCGACCCCAATATCAAAACCATCCCGCAATAACTCAACAGATCAAGAATCCAAGACCCCAACCCCAATCGCGGCGAAACCAAATGCGCCAACGCCTCCAACCCAAAAAGCGCTGGCCCCTTGTTATCCCACGCCGCCACATACCCCTGCCCCGTCTCCGCCCAAACCTTCCCCACATACAAGAACGCCGAACTATCCCGCGCCGGAATCCCACTCCCCCACGGCGCAAGCGGACTCAGCCCCGCCGTCAATACCATCACCACCAGCGCCGCCCAAAGCAACCACTTGTATTGCCGCGCGCCTTCATCCATCGTCAATCAGTATGCCTCAACTCAGAGTGCTTAGTGCCCCTACCTCGTGCGTCAGCACTAGGTAGGGATTATTCACAACAAGTAATGGGGATTATTAAAGACAAGTGCCCCTATCTTACGCGAAGCATCAAGTAGGGAGAACCATCACGTCCGGAAGATACGGGGCAACGGATCAAGAACCGAGTAGTCCCCGAGATGAACCGCACGGGCACTTGAAAACTCGTACTCTTCCGGTGAATGAACAAGCCCTGCTTTAACTGGATTATTATGGATATAGGCAATGGAATTCCATACAGCATCCGTATCCCGTAGAGAGCGATCAAAACCGCCACCGGGCATCCAAACGCGTTGCCGAATTCCTTCCGGACTGACGAAGGAAATATCAGCCAAGCGTTCCGGATGGAACTCCCTCAATATCCCAAGTATCCGCTTACCCGACGAAGTCTTCACCGCGCTCAACACCCGCGATAAGGGCAACGGCTCATGGACGAGCCGAAAGGCGAAATGAACATGGTTGGACATCGCCACGTACGCGTAAAGCTCAAAACCAAGTTTTGATTTAGCTTGAGCCAAAGCCTCAATTACCGCTTGGGAACACCGGGGATCCCGCAGCAAATGCGCTTTTTGGAACGTGGAAAAGGTGACCTTCCTGATCACGCCAACTTCGAGAAAATCCTTTCGCGTCCCCATTCTTAAATATTATCCCTACCTATCGCTCCGCGAAAGGTAGGGGCACTTAGTTTTGCTAAGAGTGTTCCCTCCCCAATTCTGGGAAGGGCAGGGCGGGGTTGTCCTAAAGTCGTCATCCTGAATCAAGTTCAGGATCCCTTTGTCTCTCCACAAAACTCACAACCACGTCATCCCGGACTTGATCCGGGATCCATCTGCCGATATCTACAAATTATGGAATTCATCCATCAAATCCGGCCCAATTCGTTCCCTCCCCAAGTCTAGGCAGGGCAAGGTTGCCAACAAATCGTCCCTCAGAACTCGTCTTATTTGTCACTCCAAAACCCAAGCCCGAACAACAAAAAAGTGAACCATCATCGAAACCACTGCCGCACAAAACGCAATCGGAATCCTGTTGATTCCATCCGGAATCCATGCCAAAGTATCTTTGTACATCCAACCTAACATGGCGGCCAAACTCAGACTTGCTACATTAATAAGTCGAATCTCCTTCATCGGTTGAACAAGGCAGACAATTGAAGCCGCTTGGGCTCCAAATGTTATAAATCGAATAAAATCAATCCAAGTATTGTCATTTAACTCCGGCGGAACAAAAAATTCCCAAGCAAGCATAGCCGCAGCCATTCCAGAATGAATCTGAACCAGCCTAATCTTAGCTGCACTTTTCAAAACTGGAATAAAGTCACTCCTCATACCCCTCAACAACCCCCAACTCAAAATCATACAACGCCGAAATCCCAAACTCATCCAGCGCCCCGATCCCCTCAAACCGATCAACAAACCCCTGAACATCCGCCCCCTCAGGCAACGCCAAATCCCCCAGAAGCGCCCACTTCCACCGCAAAATATCCCCCAAATCCGCATCCGTATTCCGCGCATGACCCGCCGGATACATCACCAAACCGGAATCAAACCCATTGATCGAAATCGAAGTCGGAATCCCATCCGGATACTTCTCATCGTATTCCAGCCCGCCATGAACAAAGTCGATCCTCTGCATCAAGGCGCGAACTTCAGGTTCAAAAATCGCCGAGCCCGACTCCTGATAATCCCAAGGATCAAGCATCAACGCCTTCCAAATCCCATCGTGCGAACCGCCGCCTTCAGGCAACGAACCATGCGCCGCATACCAAGCGCAAGCCTTCCTGAGCAGGGTCGCCACAATATAAGCCATCGAGTGATCCGCACTCTGCCTCGTCTTCGGCTCCTTCTTCATCGGATTCCCAATAATCCCAAAAGCCGGCTCATAAGCCACAATCGTCAGCTTCTCAATCCCCGCTAATCCGCCCGCCAAAAGCTCAGGATTCGCCGCAATCAAGTTGATCGCGCCCTGCAAAGCCCCCGCCGATTGATGCTCATAAAGCCCGAGCTTAAAGTGCATCCCCATCACCGCAAAATCATCGCCCGAATGCGACAATATCAGATCAAAGGGCGAATCCCCACTCTCTTTCCATCGCGCCGCTCCCTCCGTCGTCGGTTCAAAAAACCGCCAAATCGCTTCCGGATTCCGGAAGATATCCCTTGGCCCCCGGAAGCCCGCCATCGACCGCTTCATACACAAAATCGCCGCTTCCGTACTGATCGCCGCGCTCGCCCCCTTACTGTCCGAAAGCTGTTTCCCCGCCCGAATCGCCCGCCACGGAATGTAGTGCGCCACAAACATCCCAATCGCACTCTCAATCTGCTCCGCATCCGCCCCCATCAGCGCCCCATAAGTCGCCGCGCTCCCAATCGCGCCATGAACAACGTGGTCAAGCTTATAAGTTTTCAGGCTAAAAACTTCCGCCAGCCGCCCCCGAATCTCATCGAGCAAAACCATCCCCCGCAAAGCCGTCGCTCCATCCAGTCCCCGCTGCTGGCAGGCCGCAATCACGACCGGATAAAAATCGTTGTGCCCAAATTCTCCGGCGGTGTGCCCCGTCTCCGGCCGGAACCCAAAATTTGTCCCGTTGCTATCCCATTCCCGCACTGCCGCCGAGTTCGCCAAAATCGCTTTCTCAGGCATCACGCCTTGGTTGCTTCCAAACACCATCGCCGCGTTCTGCGGGTTGCTACTCTGGTAGCTCAACGCCTCATCGCGCAGAACCTTTGGCGCATTGGTCTGCAACGCCAGCGCGCTTACCCCACACAAAACCGCATCCGTATGGAACCACCGCACCCGCTCCAAAACCTTGTCGCTCGGCCCCGGCCCGAGCTTCCCCGCCATAAAATCAATCGCAAATTGCCCAATCCCCAGGGCCTGATTCGAGTCTTTGGCAAGCGTAATGGAAGTCGATGACATGCCCCGCAGTTTATCCCACCGCCCCACCTAACTTTATTAAGAAGTCCCTGACCCGGTTCCTAAATATCGCTCACCTTCCGGCACGACTGCGACAACCTCCCAGACTTCATCTTTATTCTTCTGAGCGATCTCTCCACTCAGTGAATTCGTTCCACGTTTATACGCATACTTATCAAAGAAAAACTCATCCCGACCTTCGTATCCTTTTGAAGCCACAACGTCAAAATGGACATTTTTGGCAACAATGTTGCATTCCGCTCCCGTCTCATTATCCCGAAGCAAGGCCCTGATCAATTCACCTTCTAGCACAAACTTGTCTTCATAAATTTCATCCAGCCGCCAGTCCAATTTCGACTCAACAACATCCTCAAATACTAAATCGCCAACAATCGAAGGCATATTTTCTGCAGGCACAGATGAAACTCTAATCCGCAAACTTAGAATATTCCCTTCGAAAGTCATCGAAATACCCCAAACCTCGGCATCGTGTAAAGGCTACCCCCACCATTCCGGTTTTCCGTCAGCAAGTGCAATCAAGTCTGCAAAGATCTGTTCCTCTAACATCCAAAGATTATATCTCCCCAACGCCTGATCCAAGTCTGCATTCGATTCATCCCACGGCTAACCTCACTTCGAATTCAGTCCCCAAAATACCGGTCAATGAAACGATCCTCTTTATCCGTGATAACAAAATCAATCGTTGACACCATCTGCAACTCTTCATCGGTTCGTTCGTCCTCAATACCAGGCTCCTGATCCTCCCCATCAGCTTCATCATCTTGTTCAAAATATTCAGACTTAACGCGTAAGGCAATCGTATAATCGAACTTGTCAGGAACATCCCCAGCCGTTACAACTTCAATCCATGCTTTTGCACACTTAACTTGCGACACATAGCGAGTCAAATTGTCTTTAATGTTAACTAGCACCTTCCCATCACTTTCCTCCCCCCAAACTTCCAACACATCCATGATTCGCCAATCAACATCTGATTCGGTTACTCCATCACAGACCAAGTCAATCAAAACCGGCATCGCCAAATCAAAGCCCTGCCCGCGCAATCGGAATCTGAGCATGGTACGCCCCTCGCGAATAAAACAAGACACCCCCCAAAATTTGAACTCAAAAAGTACATTCCAGAACTCGCCATCGAGGTTTTTTACCAATCGCGCGAGTTGGCTAAAATCAATCGAGTTGTCCATGACAGGAGATTACTCTCCAAGCTTGGATACTTCAATTAAATTTATATCTTCCCCAAACGCCTGATCCAATTCCAGAATCAAGTCACTCGCGTCCTCAAACGAAATCCTCGCCCCAACCGAGCAACCAAAACTTCCAAACGCCGTACCGATATCAATTCGGCCGTAAAATGCAATACACGTTCGTCGCCTTCTCGCCCTCAACATCATAGCGAACAATTCCCCCCGCCCCCAACTTCGACATCGGAAAATCTTTCTCCGCATTTCCTTGCATTAAATTCGCTTCCGCTTTCTCGTTCGAAAAAACCTTGTCGTGCTTTGTCGTGTACCCCTTGGCTTTCAAATAGCTCTCCAACTCAGCCACAGTCGTACCACCTTTCCAATCCCCCGCAACTTTCGCCTCGATCGCCTTCCAGTCAGATACGTTTTGAGCATCTCGAATCTTGGGTGCCCCAAAAACATAACCAGCAATAACAATCATAACAAGCAAAACAATCCAAACAAGCTTCGAAGTGCCTTTCTGCTGCACTGCTTTGTCCGTCATTTCAGTTGCCATTTCATCCATAACTCATTTTAACTACAAAACGTCTTATCCAGCTACTTTTTCAATCAAAAACATTCTAAATCTTTGCCAACGCATGCTCCAAGTCCGCAATCAAATCGTCCGCATCCTCAATCCCAATACTCGCCCGAACCAAGTTATCACCAATCCCAACCGCTTCCCTAACTTCCTTCGGCATCTCAAAGTGAGTCATCGTCGCCGGTTGCTCAATCAAACTCTCAACCCCACCCAACGAAACCGCCAAAGTAAACAACTGCGTCGATGTCAAAAACCGCTTCGTCCCCTCCAAATCCGCCTTCAAATAGAACGAAACCATCCCCCCAAATCCCGTCATCTGCTTCTTCGCGAGTTCGTGATGCTCCGAACTCGGCAAGCCAGGATACAAAACTTTCTCCACCTTCGGATGCTCCTCAAGCCAAGCCGCTACCTTCAAAGCATTCTCTGCATGCGCCCGCATCCGAATCCCCAAAGTCTTCATCCCCCGGATCGCCAAAAAGCAATCAAACGGCGAGCACGTTGCCCCCACCGCATTCTGAACAAACTTCAAACGGTCATAACAATCATCACGATTCGTCATCACCGCCCCCATAATCACATCGCTATGACCATTCAAATACTTGGTCATCGAATGCATCACAAAATCAACCCCCAAATCCAGTGGCTTCTGAAAATAACTGCTCATAAACGTATTGTCAATCGCTGTCCAACAACCAAACTCCTTCGCTACCCGCACAACCATCTCAATGTCCACCAAATTCAGGAGTGGATTCGTCGGGCTTTCAAACCAAACCATTTTTGTCTTCGTCCGCGTCAACGCTTCCCGCAAATTCTCTTCCGTCAGCTTAATAAATTCAAAAGTGATTCCGCGCGTCTTTGCCACGTCGGTCAAATATCGATATGTTCCGCCATAAATATCATCCCCCGTAACAAGATGGTCGCCCGATTCCAGAAGTGAAAAAAGATTGTCTACTGCCGCCATCCCGCTCGCAAACGCCAACGCATACTTCGCATTCTCCGCCACCGCCAGCATCTTTTGCAAGACAGACCGAGTTGGATTATCCGTCCGCGTATAGTCAAACTCCCGATAAACGCCTGGCGCTTCCTGAGCAAATGTCGAGCTCTGATAAATCGGCGGACAAACCGCACCCGTTTGCGGACACGGACGTGTCCCCAAATAAACCAACTCTGTATCCAACGAACGCTGCGACATAACCCCATTATTCTGAACAATCAACGGGCTGAAAAACCATCATGGCCTATTTTCTAAAAGAATTCCATACAACAAACCGACATCGGCCTAACAAACTTCTGCAAATACTCAATTGCCCCCAAATCTCCCGTAACTTCACCCCAATTCACCAACTCATCCAAACTGGGCGATCCCATCAAAACCTGCGCCAACTGCAATCGGTCAATCTCAACCTTCGGCCCCGACCCTATCGTCTGCCCCATAAATTCAAAACTGAACTGGTCAAATTCAACCCCTAATCGATTCAAGAGCGACTCTGGGTCAATAACCGCAAACATCGTCGGACGGCTTTTCGCCATCTCAACCGCACCGTCAACATATCGCCTTCCAAACGCAGACTCTGGCGGCTCACACCAAACCACATTCGTTTTATTGATCGCAAGCGTCCGCATCAAATTCAAAAGCGATCGATACCCCCGGTCCGATGTCCAAGCAATCTCCCCAATCTCTAAATCATTCCAAAAACCAAAAGGATTTGCCCACAAATAGCCTTCGACCGGATTCCCAACCGCATAAATCTGCGGTGCCTTCTTTCCCAACCGCCGATTCCAATGCTCCGCCGTGCGGTCACAACTCCCATTAAACCGTGCCGCAAACTGCCGATAACAACCCATGATTTCCGCTACATGGTCAGCATCAATTTCTCGCACTTCAAGCTCCCCTCCCACCTTCGGCAACTGATGCGCCGGACAAGTAATCCTCCATCGCCAACCGCAACCTTCAAATCCCGACTTGCGATAAAATGGCTCCCGGAACCCATAAAGAGAAGCCACTTCATAATTCGCCTCAGCCATCAATCCAACCAACCGATCCATCATCTGCTGACCAACACCACCGCCCCGAAACTCTGGCAGAGTCCCCACCGCCGCAACTCCCGCTCCTCTCACAACTTCACCCCGCCAAAGAGTCGGATAATCACAAACAATCGAGGCAAATGCTGGAACACCATTCACCGTTCCAATTACAAACCGCTGAAACTCTAAAGGAGTGATTCTTTCTTCCGGAAAAATATCCGGTCCATAAACCTTCTGCCAAATCCTCAACGTTTGCTGATATTCGTCCGGACTTGCCCACTTCAGTTCGATGGAATCTTCCACTTAAATTGGAAGAATCTCCGTTTCTTTGTTTACATTCAAAACAAAACAACTGTGAATCTTTCCGACCGCCTTAATCGATGCCAAGCGCTCCTTCAAAATGCGCTCGTAATCATGCATGTCCTTCGCCACGATCCGCAGCATAAAATCATAATCCCCACTCACGTGGTAGCAAGCCAAAACCTCCGGTACCTTTAATATCTCTTCGATAAACAAGTCTATGGGCTGATCCTGGTGCATTGACAAACTAATCATCGCCATCACGTCAAGGTTAAACCCGAGCTTTTCAGCGTGCAGACGGGTGCTGTATCCCTTGATAAAACCTGACTGCTCCAACTTACGAACGCGCTGAAGCATCGAAGGGGGAGACAGCCCAATCTTTCGGGCCAAGTCCGCATTCGAAATGCGTCCATCCTGTTGTAGCAGTTTCAAAATCTGCCGATCTGATTTATCAAGTCGTTCTTTCACTTTGTTTCCAAACAAAACTAATATCGTTAGTATAGTGAAACATCCCCATTAGGCACAAGTCTAGTCTCACATCATTATTAGCTAAAATCTTCAAATGGCTGCTCCAACCCAAGCTGATCTCCGATGGGATCTCGAATCCTTTTTCCCAAGCATCACTGATTCCTCCTACCTCGAAGCGGTCAAACAGGTTCCCGCAAATCTATCCGGACTCGAAAGTCAAATCGACGCACTTGATTCCTCATGCACCGCTGACCAACTCCGCGCCCTCCTCGATAAAATCGAATCAACAATTCGCCAAGACAACCTTGTTCAAAGTTTCACAAACCTCACTCTCAGCACCGATGCAAACAACGAAGACGCCCAAAAAGCTTACGGCGCGCTTCGGCAATATTCAACCCAACTCTCCAAAATTTTTAACAAATATGCCGCGCTCGTAGGCTCTCTCGATCCTACTCTCTGGAAGAACGACCATCGCTTCGTCAACGACGAATTCCCTCTCGATCGACTTCACTTATCCGCAAAGCACCTTCTCAGTCACGACCTCGAAACCCAAGCCGCCGATCTCAACGAATACGGTGGCGGAGCGTGGGAAAAGCTCGTCGACGATTTCTCCTCCAATATTTCTGCTGCCGTCAATGGCGAATCCCATCCCATCAGCGCCATCCGAGGAATGGCATATTCCACTGACCCAAAACTCCGTGCCGACGCTTACGAAGCTGAACTCAAAGCCTGGAGAGAAAATGAAATTCCTCTCGCCGCCGCAATGAACGCAATCAAAGGTGAGGGTACATACCACGCCAACGTGCGTAATTGGCCGGAACAACTGGATATAACCCTTTTTCGCTCCAACATGGATCGCGCCACGCTCGAAGCAATGCTCGAAGCTGCCCGGGACGCTTTCCCCGATTTCCGTCGCTACCTCAAAGCTAAAGCCAAGTATATGGGTCACGCAAATGGACTGCCGTTCTACGACCTCTTCGCCCCCGTGGGCACCGCTGGAGCCTGGACCTGGGAACAAAGTGAAGATTTCGTTGAAGAAGGGTTCCGCAGTTTCAGCGACAAACTCGCCGATTTCGCCCGGCAATCGTTCACAAATCGCTGGCACGATGTCTATCCCCGCAAAGGCAAACGCGACGGTGCATTCTGTGCTGGCGTGACCCCTGGGGTCAGCCGAATGCTCTACAACTTTAAAGAATCGTTCAATGGAGCGTCAACCCTCGCCCACGAACTTGGGCATGCCTACCACAACCTCTGCCTCAAAGATCGACACTTCCTCCAGAGCCGAACGCCGATGACCCTCGCTGAAACCGCAAGTATTTTCTGCGAAACAATCATCAAACGCCGCGCCCTCTCTAATTGTAAACCCGAAGAAAAACTCTCGATTCTCGAAGCAACTCTCCAAGGCTCTTGTCAAACCGTTGTCGATATTACGAGCCGGTACATCTTCGAATCTGAAGTCATCGAACGCCGCAAACAACGAGCACTCACTCCTGATGAGCTCAGCGATATCATGCACCGAGCCCAACTCGAAACATACGGCGACGGCCTCGATCCCGAAAAACTCCACCCATACATGTGGGCCGCAAAACCTCATTACTACAGTGACCGAGCGTTCTACAATTTCCCGTACATGTTTGGAATGCTCTTCGCGCTTGGTCTCTATCGAGTTTACGAAGATAACCCGGAAGGATTTCAAGAGCGATACGACAACCTACTCTCCCGAACAGGAATGGCAATGGCCGCTGATCTCACTGCCGAGTTCGGCATCGATATCACATCAAAAGAATTCTGGAAAGGCTCGCTTGACGTCGTCGTCGACGATATAAACGAGTTCTGCACGTTAGTCGGCCAATAAACCACACTCTAGAATAAGAGAAAGTTAAGTTGAAAAACTCTTAACTTTTTCTTATTCAAATCACAACACTCCCCTAACCTTTCCGCTTGAACATGACCATGGAGGAATCCGTGAAATTCATGAAAACACGAGCGTTCACACTCATTGAACTTCTGGTCGTCATCGCGATCATTGCAATTCTAGCCGCCATTTTGTTTCCCGTCTTTGCTCAAGCAAAGTCTGCCGCAAAAAAGACATCGTCACTCAGTGGGCTCAAACAAATCAGCCTTGGTTTGCAAATCTACTCCGCTGACTACGACGACAAAACCGTTTACGAATATGGCTCCGATTACCTGAGCGAAGACACGTGGGTCGGAGATATCTATCCCTATGTCAAAAATCGCTCGATCTTTTTCGACAAAATGAAGGCTGAACCAAAAGGCAAAATTGTTCCTGGAAACGGCGAACAATTTGAAGATCCGTTCTATCCTGGTTACTTCTACCGCTGGCAATGGATCACCAACTTCTCCCTCAACACTGACGGTTATTCACGTTCGTGGAATGGCGGGAACAGCTGTGCAACCGCCTTCAACGGAACATCCGATGTACGGAGCCTAAGTTCAATCGACGATGTTGCAAGCCGACTTGCTGTTGCGCCCATGCGATACGCTGGACTCGAAATCGGTTGGATGCGATTCTACGGATACGACGCCGCATGGCCAACCATGGATCGCTATGCAACTGGCTGGAGCTGGAACCAACTCATCTGGGACACCCGAAGAGAATACGGCAATCGATTCTTCGGTGCATTTGCTGACGGCCACGCTGGCAAATATGGCAAAGAGAAGTTCGTTGCATACTACGTAGACACTCCAAGCCAAAACGAAGCGAATACAACCGCCGAGTTCTGCGCCGCAATGGACAAAAATGATCGTTGGAAGTTCTGGGGCAAACCTTGGCAGGGCGACTAGTCCTCTTCTGCATTCTTGCGACTGTGATCACGGGGTGTAACTCTGATGGCAGTACAGATGGAATGCATACCGATGCACCAAAAATGAGCGCCGAAGAGCAAAAGAAAATTGAAGGATCAAGGCACGACGCCGAGACTCAGAAAATGCTTGACGCACGCCCACGATAGCTGTTTTCAATGAAATGAGAGGTAGCCCGGCTCATTGAGCCGGGCATTTTTTTATTCGAGCGGTCTTCGAACGAGCGGACCGTTAGTCCGTGGAATTGTCCTTCCTAACAAGAAACGCCCCATGCGATCAACGAGTGCAGCATTCGCATTGCCCGTATTGGGATCGTATTTTGTTTTTCCCGCGCGCAAGCCTACAAATTTTCCCGGCTCATATTCAACGATCGCAACCGCCGCATGATCAGACAAGTCAACCTTGACACCCTTGAATGTAACAGAATTACCTTCAAATTCAAAACCCGCAGACGCCCAATATTGGGCCGATTCTGGTATTTCGGAGGGAGTACCCACCATCAAAACATTGCTCAGTTCGTCCGGTAATGCCGAAATCTCATTGCGCATTTCCACAATATTTTTAGGATCAAAAACCTTCATTCGCCGACTTCCTTCAGACCAACGGATCGGTTCCATCGGACGCCTGGGTTGCAACAATCGATCACATGGATCAAGTGAAATCGCCTTCCAATCCTTGAACAGGGGAATTTTCAGGACAGCCGTTCCAGTTTCGTCTGGAACAACATCCAATTTGCCTAACCACCAGCCATCTTCATCTTCCACCGCATATTCCAGCTTAAATCGATAGAAAGGTGCCTCTTGAGTCATCGTTATGACGGCATCCGAGCCCGATTTCTCGACTTGTCCAATCGTCAACTTTGGCCAGCCCGTGCGCTTTATCCACTGATCAAAAAACCACTTCCAATTCGAACCACAGGCGTTCTCAAACTCCGTCCATCCTCCCGCCTCACCAGATTTGTGAGTGGTCAAAAATTTCTTCAAGACCTCAGTCATAGCTGGTGTCCCCATTTCAAACTCAAGTTGCTGCAAAACCGATCCACCCTTTCCATATCCCATCGCGCTTGCAATACCCCCTGACTCGGCACCACTCGAAAAGGGAGTGCCGCTCAGATATTCTGCGCTTGCATTTGCCGGACTTACAAATGCAATTTGTTTATCATAAACATTCCCAATCGAACCCTCGCGTGCATAAAATCCTTCCGAGAAAACCGCAAAACTCTCGTTCCAAAATGAATCTAAATATGTGTTTGGTACAATTCCACCCCACCACGTATGACTCGGCTCATGGGCATCCTCGGCCGGCAGCCAACCCGTTCCGTAAGTGGCAAAACTATACGCCTCCAACGCGCCACCACCATAGAGTTTAGTGTCAACCGCTCCGTACTCTTTATACGGGTGCGGATACAACTGACTGAAAAATTGAATGACATTCGGAACATATTCCAACTGATCGTCCATTTGCTCATCCGTCAACTCGCGACTCGCAACAAAGTACCGAATGCCATTCACCACCCGATCTTTCTCCCGAAACTTCCCTGCGCTCAAACTCATGTAGCTCACCGGAACCTTGTTCTCGTACCGAACTGCCTTTTCATCGCCGTTTATCTTCTCAAAAATCTTGTCACCTTGAGCAATCACCACCCAATCCTTCGCAACATGTGTTGTCGATGAAAGCGCCAACGGCAACCGCCCAATATGAGGCCACCAATAATCGTTCGTTAGCATCACTTCATCGTCCACAATGGCCCCGGAAAACCGCGGTCGATTCACTACGCCCGAATAATGCAATCGATATCCAAACTCACCCGACTTAGCCACAGGAAGGCTCAAAACCCCTCCTGCTTGCCCAAACTTCACATTCTTACCGTCCAAGTCTTCAACTGCCGAAACTCTAAAGTTATCGCCTATCCGCACAAAAAACGAACCGTCATTAGCTCCAGTCGCAACAAGCGATATCTTCGCCCAAATATCCGTCGTCTTTTCCGGCACGTTAAAGCGAATATCCAAATCTGCCGCGGTCAGTTTGACCCCTCGGGTTTCCTTCTCATGGACTAACTTCGTCAACGTCCCATCCCGCCACTCAAAAACCTGATCCCCATAATCCTGAGTTGTCAACGCCGTCGTAAAAACGACAAACCGTCGATTCCCAATCGGATCAGCCAATTCCCTCGCATGCCAACCCTTCTGCCCAACTCCAAAAGCACCTGTATTTGTAAGAAACGCAAATTTCCCTTTAAGCGATAGGTCCGCATTGTTTTCAACTGATGCGACATCGCGGGCAACCGCCCAATTATCAAATTCCGCAATCGTAGCCGGACGATCCAGCAAAGTCAAAAAAACCAATCCAATCACGACTTCATTGTACGCACGTCCCACTCGGCATTGCACCATCTTCGCAAAATTGCCATAATAAATGCTCAAGCGTGGCGACGTAGCTCAGTTGGTTAGAGCGAACGGTTCATACCCGTTAGGTCCGCGGTTCAAGTCCGCGCGTCGCTACCAAAATATTCTTTAAAAAATGTTTTGTTTTATTAACCACTTCGACTATAATCAAGCAGATCGTTCCTCAAATGATCAACTCGTACAAACATGCCATACATTGCCCCGGTTAATCCCGGGGCTTTTTCATGCCAGAACTATCGATTTGCCTAATCCTCAATAATGCTCAGTTTTGGCATTCCCGCGTGAGCTGGAATCTCATCGTAGACCGTTCAAGCGAAGACCGAGAGAACAACCCATTTAAGTCAGAGTGAATTCACCGCATTCCCGTACCGATTACCGAACTCCGACTTCTTGTTTGAACTCTTTGCCGCCGACCATCAGCACAAGCTGATAAGTCCCTTTCTCAACATATTGAGCCCGCCGAGCCGCATAAGGATCGTTCAACGCCGTCTTCGGATCATTCGGATCACCCTTAACCGGCGGCGCCGTCGGGTCACCTGGCTGCAACATCAGCCCAAGACTCAAAAGATTGAGCCCTCGAATAACATTCACCTTTCTAGAAACAACCACTTTGCCGTCTTTGTCAACGAGCGATATGCCGCCAACGCCCGCAATCGAACTCCAGATCTCCGAAGTCACCAGCTGATCCTGATAAGTATCATCCGCATACTCGGGAGACCGGCGATATGGCCAACGATCACGTCCACTCGGAACATCCATCGCGAACGAATGGAACTCCTCCGCCATGATCTCCTTCGTGAGCTTTCGGATCGGTTTCACGCTCACAACCCAAGCCGAGCGAGCATGACTCGCAATCACCATATCTTCGGCTTTATCCTGAATAACCAAGTCGTGAACCGGTGTATTCGGAATCCCAGCGCCATAAGCAATCCAACTACCGCCTCGATCCATCGAAACATAAACCCCCATATCCGTCCCAACATACAAAATGTCAGGATTCGTCGAATCTTCCCGGATCGTATTCACCGGCTCAAATGGCAAGTTCGCCGCGATCGATTTCCAATTCGCACCAAAGTCCTCGCTCACCCAAACATAAGGCGTCCACTCATCCTGCCGATACCCGTTCTGGGTGCAATAAACTCGCCCATTTTTATGCGAACTCGCAACGATCCGTGTCACCCATCGATCCTGCGCCGGAGTTGCAATATCTTTCCATGTCAGCCCTGTATCCGGCGTGTATTTCACACTTCCATCGTCAGCACCAACATAGATTTGCCCAAACCGGAACGGACTTTCTGATAACGTGGTCAGCGAACTATACGGCACATCTCCATTCGGCATATCCTTTGTCAAGTCGCCGCTAATGACTTCCCAAGTCCGACCCTGATCAAACGATCTGTGCAACCGCTGGCTCCCCGCATAAATAATGTCTGGCTGAAATTTACTAATCAGAATCGGCGCAATCCAGTTAAACCTTAATGCGGGATTATCCTTAATTCCAGTTGGCTGAACAAATCGTCGTTGGTTGTTCGCTTGATCAAAGAAGTAGAACGAACCAAACTGACTCGCACCATAAACGATGTCTCCATCTCCACGTGGATCAACTGCAATCGCACTCCCATCCCCTCCTCCAATATCATTCCAAAGATTAATGTCACTAATCCCGGGCCGGTAAGTATTGGGGCCCTTCATAGTCCCGTTATCCTGCAATCCGCCAAAAATATTGTAAGTCGGTTTATTGTCAACACCAATCGTTGTCAACTGACCAACTGGCAAATTATTCCAGTGCGTCCAGCTATTCCCGGAATCAAACGAAGCATAAATGCCGCCGTCGTTGCCATTCAACATAAACTTCCCATCGGTCGGGTCAATCCAAAGCGCGTGATGGTCAACGTGATTCCGCCGACCAATCGCCTCCCAACTTCCACCCGCATTCTTCGACTTGAGAATCAACAAACCAAGAGTGTAAACCTCGTTCTGATCAAACGGACTCACAATCGCTTCATTCCAATAGTAACCACCATGGTCGCCTATTCGGGGCCGGGTCTTGACCCAAGTTTTGCCCGCATTATCACTCCTGTAAATTTGCGCCTGCTCTGGATCGGCATCAAAAACCGCTGGATTGCGCTTCTTCATCAAGTCAGAGAGTTCCGAACGGCTCATTTCACCCGACACAACCTTTTTCGCTACGTCATCTGGCTTTGAATCTTGCGGAATCAGTGGCCTCAAAAACCGACTCAATTCCTTCTCGTCGAGCCCCTTTACAGCCGCATCCGTCATCTTACGAAACCGTGAAAAAGTTAATGTGCCGCCTGCTTGATACTCATCTGCATCCCCCGTTTCCCGATCACCACCCTGGCCATCAATAAACGCATAAACCGTATCCGGTTGGCTGGGTGCAACTGCCAAAGCCGTCCGTCCCATGTCCATCCCATTCGGCAATCCAGCCATCTTTGTCCAAGTCTTGCCATTATCTGCCGATTTCCAAACCGCGCTCCCTGGCCCTGACTCCAAAATATTCCAAGCCCGGCGGTCGCGCTCCCACATCGCGGCATAAATCACTCCGTTCCCCCTCGGATCAATCTTCACATCCATGCAACCCGTGCGATCATCTCCCTTCAAAACTAGGTTCCAACTCTTCCCTCCATCTGTCGTTTTATAAAGACCACGTTGACCGCCCTGAGAATAAAGGGGCCCCAAAGCCGCAACATAAACCGTATTCGGATCTTTGGGATCTATTTCAACTTGGCCAATATGCTGACTTTCCGTAAGCCCCATATTTTTCCAAGTCTCCCCTCCATCCCGGCTAACAAAAACCCCTGTCCCCGCATAACTCGTCCTCTGACTATTCGCTTCCCCTGTTCCAACCCAAATCGTCTTACCATCCGGTGTAACCGCAATGTCCCCAATCCCATACGAACTCTGATCATCAAAAATAGGCGTCCAACTTTGTCCCAAATTTTCTGTCGTCCAAAGCCCCCCGGTAGCAAACGCTACAAACACTTTCTTTCCTGCCTTCATCGCAACATCAATATCAACAACCCGTCCACCTTGAACTTCCGGACCAACGTTGCGCCACTTGATCTGTTGGAAAATCGAATCCTTGAGCATCGCATTCCGTTTCTCAAATGCATCCAGCCGAACCGCTACCGGCATCCCCTTCACATCTGGTTTGTGAAACTGAGAAAGTTCATTCGTCTTCGGCGGAAGCTGCTTAACCCCCATTGGATCTTGCTGAACCAAACCCAAACCAATTGCCATAAGCGCCGGAAAAAATGCCATGCCGCATTATCCCTCTTTCAACCACGCCAAATGCAAAGTTATATTTTCCAAAATGTTCCAATATCCATCACCAACCCCCTCAAAATCATCACATCAGACAACTATCCACCAAAACACAATAGACACAGTTATCGAAGTTCATCAAATCAGACAATTTAGGCAAACACACACCAGCATAGTCAACAGGACTCCTGTCTCCCGAGCAGAAAATCTAATCCATGAGACGCGCATTCACATTGATCGAACTCTTAGTCGTCATTGCCATCATCGCAATCCTTGCGGCAATCCTCTTCCCTGTGTTTGCCCAAGCTAAAAACGCCGCAAAGAAAACTGCCAGTCTCAGCAATCTCAAACAAATCGGAACCGCCGCCCAACTCTATTTCGGCGACTATGACGACACAACTCCCCCAATTTTCTGGTTCGACCCCAACCAACTCGATTACCCAACTAGCCAAGGATTCCACTACTTCCCCCTCCTTATGCTCCCCTATACCAAAAACGAGCAAATTTTCCTCGATCCCAACGACAAATTCACCGATCCTGCCCTAACCGACCCCCAAGGAAAAGGCCGCTTCGATCCCACATCCACATACCGCTACTACTTCATGGGAGCGAACCCAAGCTACGGATACAACTACCGCTACCTCAACAACTACCTCGGCACAACAATTATCCAAGGAATGCCAACCCGGCAATTCAGCGGCGTTAGTGCAACCAGCATTGACCAAGTAGCGCAAACCGTCCTCTTCGCCGAAGCAACCATGAAAAATCTGCGCGGCATCACAAACCCCGTCGGTTTTGCGGAAATCAATCCGCCATTCCCCATAATCGCTCAAAGCTACGCCGGTTGGACAGGATCATTCCCCGACGCTCGCTCCCAGGGCCAACTCTGGGGCCGCTACGATAAAAAATCCGTGCTTGTTACCTGGCTTGACTCGCACGTCAAATACACGCCAATCCAATCGCTGAAGGTCAACGGCACCACGGAACAAGAAGTAAACCGATTCTGGAACGGCCTGCAAAACCCTTAACTCAACCAGAAAAGATATCTGGGGATCCGTAATGCCGACTCTCCAGATACGTCAAACTGAATGAGGACTGGAACATGGGAACCCTTCGACTTCACCGAGCAATAATCTGTGCAACCGCGCTTATTAGCATAACCCCTTTCGCAAACGCTGACTTTTTCGACGAAGTCACCGCTCAAATGAACAATATCTACGGCAATTTCAGCGGAATGAAAGAAAGCGAGTCGTTCCTTACTCCCATCAAAGTCGGTGAAATCCGCACATTCAAACGCGAAGGCGGAAGCATTATCCCGATGCAACGCAATCCGAACGACTACCGCACGGCCGAAATCCAAGCCGATCCCCTAAGCTGGACAAACAATTTTCCACCTCTCAAAAAAGAATCCATCCTCACCAACCTCGTCCGCACGACTTCCTATGGCAGTGGCCGAATTGCGTTTAATAGGCGAAACACCAATGAACGCAAACTCATCGGCATTCTCAAATCCATCACCAAGTTGCTCAATGTTGATCTCTCAACCACAAAGGAAACTGACCTTGAACTCGTTGTCAGCTGGGACAACTTAGAGCTAAACGAATTCATGCCACATTTCCTTTCCCAAGTCACCTCCGAACTCAAAAACCAAGGCAAAAACCCCTACGAATATATGAAAGGCGTTAACTCCACTCACGAAAGCTGGATCGTCCTAAAAACGCTCACCCTCAAGGATCTAAACATCGAAATCACCAACGACAAACCCGCCACGGGACACAACGTTGAAGTCGCCAACGTCGTCAGATTCTCGCGATCAAACGACACCTCGGGCACCTATTCCGTCACCCTCGACAGCCCGTCAACCATCGCCAGTTATGCCGTCAACATCTCCCGCGGCGATATATACAAAAACGCCGGCCTCAAGATGCCATCAAACTAGAGTTTGGCCATATCTAATTTTCTACTCTCAACGCTCTTCTGTAATAGAGCAAACTTTTAAGTCACGTCATCCCGCACTCGATGCGGGATCCACTGTTTCAAATTGCAGAGCGTATCTAAATCAAAAACCAGATTCCGAACTTCGTCCAGAGACAAGAAACGTAACAGCCCAAGCCAGACGCATAAAAAGACAGAAACCCCTAAACCAAACTTCGAAAATCCACCGGTCGCAAATAATATTCGTTTATCGATGTCACACTCGTCATCGCCACCGTCGCCAACTTCCGCTTCCAATGTGTCCCCGAAACCTTCTTCGCCACCAACTCAACATCGCGCTGCTCATACCCAAAGGCCACACACTGCTTAACCGAATACCGCCGCATCAGCAGCACTAAAATCTCATCCGCGACCGCATAACTAATTCCAAAGTCCCCCTCATCCGTCTGGCCCTCGATCAAGTCTGCCGTCGGCGGTTTAGCACAGATCACTTCCGGAACACCAATCCACCGCGCTAATTCGAAAACTTGGGTCTTAAACAAATCCCCCAACGGATTAATCGGCGGCGCGTCATCTCCATGCCAAGTGTAATAACCAAACATCCGCTCCGTCTTATTCCCCGTCCCCAGTGGCATTGCGCCAATCCGCGCCCCCTGATCATAAAGAACAATCATCCGCGCACGCGCACAAACATTCCCAAGCCGATAAGGCGTCATTTCAACTTCCGGAATTCCTCCATAACCATCAACCATCCCCGTAATCTCAATCGTCTGCTCCGGCAATCCCAAGTCATCAGTCACCAACCGAGCGTGATCAAGCGATGCCTGCGAACTTATCTTGTAAGGCATCCGAATAACATGGACATTCTCAGCCCCCAAAGCCCGCGCCGCAAGATAAGTCGTTACCGCCGAATCAATTCCTCCACTCAGCCCCACAACTCCCTTCGTAATCCCACGCTGAACCACCAACTCCTCCCGCAAAAAGCTAACTAAAAACTCCGCCAGTAGCTCGGGATTCACATCCAACAACCCCCGCGCCGGGCTCTCCTTCAACCCCCGAACAACTGGCAACGACATGAGAAGATTCTATCTTACATTGGCATCTAGTCTATCGGCAAAGCACTCTTTCGAATTCTTGACGACCTCCCTATTTCCCACTCACAATCCGCCATGCCACCTCTATCAAATCCCGAACCTCCCCCCAATTCGTCCCTTCATCCAAAACCACACCGACCCACCCCTTCACCCCAACATAAGGCGGAACAAAAAACCGATTCCGAACACCTCCCTCCCCCTCTGGTAGGGAGTGAGGGTGGGGACTACCTCCTTCGCAGTGCTCTTCCCAAGGCGAACTCGCAACCAATCCCGCCGCAACCCCTGGCAAACAAGGCACCCAAACCGCAACCCGATCCGCCCCATGATGATGGTCATCAAACATACAAATCACCCGCTTCCCCTTATAAAACCAACACGGCTCCCCATGCGATAACCGCTCCACAACATCCGGCAATCCCAAACAAATCTCCCGAACTTTCACCAAAATCCCACCGTCCATACATAAGAGAGTATGCCGCCATTTCTCTTTCTTCTTTCCATACTCCTCCTCGCCGCCGCAATCGCAACCGGCCGCAAATCAAAACGCCCCTTCCTCAAAACTGCCGCCCTCTTCGGGACCTTCCTCTTAGCCGGAACCACTGTCTTCACCGCCACCTATCTCATCTCACCCCCGAAGCACATCGCCGCCTTCGATGAACCAATCCAAAAATCCACCGAAACAAGTCCCCGCTACCAAAGTTCAATGCCCCAACCAGAAGTGAATTCTTCCAAATACCCCACCCCAATACTCAAGCCAGTTCCAAAACTAAAAAAAAACAAAAGAATCGGTAAAACTGCACTTTTAAACAATGTCAGTCCTGTTTAGGCGAGAATCTCTTAGCTGAACCTAAAAAGACCGTAAGTAATCCTCAGAGTTCGTCGAAAAGCAATCCGCGAATAAAACAAAAAAATCCCCCCGAGCAGTCTGCCCGGAGGGATCAAGTGAATTAGTAAAAGCCAGGGCTTAGAAGCCCATGCCTCCGCCCATTCCACCCATGCCATCCATATCCGGCATGCCAGCACCGCCCTTAGAGGGCTCTTTCTTCTCAACAACCAGCGCTTCAGTCGTCAAGACCAAACCAGCAATCGAAGCTGCGTTTTGAATCGTTGATCGGGTGACCTTAGCCGGATCAACGATCCCTGCCTTCACCATGTCAACCATTTCGCCCGTTGCCGCATCAAGGCCCATACCGGGCTTACTATTGCGAACATCAGTCACAACAACCGATCCTTCCAAACCAGCATTTTCTGCAATCTGTCGGAGCGGAGCTTCCAAAGCACGCTTAACAATGTTCACGCCGGTGAGTTCGTCACCTGTAAGTTTCAAGCTATCCAAAGTTGCTGCCGCGCGGAGCAGAGTTGTTCCGCCGCCTGGGACAATCCCTTCTTCAACCGCTGCTCGAGTCGCGCTTAAAGCGTCTTCGTAGCGGTGCTTCTTTTCCTTGAGTTCGGTTTCGGTGCTTGCGCCAACCTTGATAACCGCAACCCCGCCGCTCAGCTTAGCCAGTCGTTCCTGAAGCTTTTCGCGGTCATAGTTGCTGTCTGTGGTTTCGATCTGAGCCTTGATCTGATTGATCCGGCCCATCACGTCCGGCTTTTTGCCCGCGCCTTCAATAACGGTTGTTTCTTCCTTCGTGATCACGACTTTCTTCGCCGTACCCAGCATATCAAGCGAGACATTGTCGAGCTTCGTGCCCAAGTCTTCACTGATAAATTGACCACCGGTCAAAATTGCGAGGTCTTGCAACATCGCCTTGCGTCGATCGCCAAAGCCTGGTGCCTTGACCGCCGCAATGTTGAGCACACCACGAATCTTGTTCAAAACAATTGTTGCCAACGCATCAGCTTCAATATCTTCAGCAATGATCAAAATCGGGCGTCGCGCTTGAGCCGCTTTTTCCAGGAACGGCAACAATTCTTGAGCCGAAGAAATCTTCTTCTCGTGAATCAAAATCGCCGGATTCTCCAAAATCGCTTCCATGCGCTCGGGGTCAGTTACAAAGTACGGACTAATGTAGCCACGGTCAAACTGCATCCCTTCTACAATTTCAACATTGGTCTCGCGACCCTTGCTTTCTTCAACCGTGATAACGCCGTCCTTGCCGACCTTATCCATCGCGTTCGCAACTTGCTCACCAATTTCCGGGTCGTTACCAGCAATTGTCGCAACAAACTGAACTTGCTCTTTATCTTTAACCGGCTTTGCTTGCTTCTTGATTTCCGCAATAACCGCTTCTACCGCTTTGTCAATCCCGCGCTTAACTGCAATCGGATTACCACCCGCTGCAACATAACGAAGGCCTTCGTTCACAATTGATTGCGCCAAAACGGTCGCGGTTGTTGTTCCATCACCCGCAACATCGTTGGTTTTGCTCGCAACTTCCTTGCAAAGCTGTGCGCCCATATTCTCATACGGATCGTCAAGCTCAATTTCCTTTGCAACCGTAACACCATCTTTGGTGATCGTCGGGCTGCCCCATTTCTTGTCCAAAACAACATTGCGACCCTTCGGTCCAAGCGTTACTTTTACGGCATCCGCAACTTTGTTCACCCCGCGCTCAAGTGCACGTCGGGCATTTTCATCGAATACTAATGTTTTTGCTGGCATTTTTTTTCCTTACTTCTTGGTCACGATCGCATAGATCTGGTCTTCGTCGAGAATCGTAAACTCATCTACTCCGAGAGTTACTTCGTTCCCGCCGTATTTACTGAAAATCACTCGGTCACCCGCCTTTACACTCAGGGAATTGCGCTTCCCGTTTTCAAGAACGCGACCTTCCCCAACGGCCACGACTTCACCTTCGGTCGGTTTCTTTTTCGCTGAATCAGGCAGGATAATTCCCCCCGCCGTCTTTTCTTCAGCTTCAAGAACGCGAACAACAACTTTATCTCCTAATGGTCGAATTGCTGACATCTGTTTCTTTTTGCTCCAATTTGATTTGCGCTCTCCAAATTGGCACTCGGAGGGCGCGTCTGCTAAACATTCTACTAGCGGAGACTCTCAAAAATTGGCAAAGGTGGGACTAGAGTGCTAATTTTGGGTCTGCCAGTCCCCCCGTAAAACTACCAATCTTTGAACATCTCTAACAATGTCTCCCAACTATCAGATATATTAGGGGCTCAGGTCGCGCATTCCGCGACTTCGGGCTATGCCCAAAACCATAAGGAGAAGAGCAAAATATGAAAACAACTCATCTATTGAGCGTCCTTGCGCTCGCCGCAACAGTCGTTTCTGCCCAAGCTAACACCATCTTTACCGACGATTTTGAAGGTAATACAAACGTCAACTTAGCAACCCAAACTTTCAGTTCGGCCGCTACAACGAATTTCAGCTTCTGGGAAATTGGCACCCCCAACAACATGGATGCCGGATTCTTCAGTGTCGTCAACAAAGCCAGCGATGTCCATACACTGTTCACCAGTAAACTAGATGCAGACGGCAATAACGATGGGCACTACTCCGTTTACAACGGATACTCCAATCAAGATGGGCTTGCCTATCGTAAAACTGCGAACGTCAACATAGGCGACACCGTCACAGTTTCGGCCTACTTCCTCACCCTCGCCGCCAACCCACCATTCGACCAAAACTCATGGATCGAATTCCGGGCCGGTGGCGCCGCGATTGGCTCCGTCATCCAACTCCTTCCCGTGCCTTTGGGAACTGAAGTCTGGACTCAATACAGTCAATCATTCGTCGCAACAAGCACTAGTGTCGATATCGACATCGTCAATCTGGGTGGTCTCAGCAACGCGGGCAATGATTTCGGCATTGATAATGTCAAAATCGAATCAGTTCCCGAACCTGCAACTCTAACCCTGCTTGCTTGTGCCGCAGCTGCATTTGCCAAGCGACGCAGAAAGTAATTCCGTTCCATGAACAAGCAACGCATAAAGATTTCTGTAAAGAAATCTTTATGCCCTACAAACAAATTGACAGTCATACTAAAAAGTGTTAGCTCAACTGGAGACTAACAAGATCCATTGGATCAAAGGAGAAGAGAAATGAAAATAAAATCACTGCTAGTCTTAGCAACCATGTTCGCCGTCGCGTCTGCCAACGCCTATCAAATTGATGTCTATGCATCAGCTGCCCCCAATGCCTTTGGCTCAGCCAACTGGGGTGGATACGTCTCAAACGCGCTCACCGCAATCGAAGGTGGCCTCGGCACATACGGTGCTGCCGGCCCAACCCAATTCAATAACTACGCTGGAGAAACCCATCTCGTCAGTGAAAATATTGCCACTGGTTATACAAGCTGGCTCGGAAATGCAAATCCATCTGCACCGTTCAACAATGAATTAGGCACACGATGGCATTTCGGAGTCCGCGTTCTCGGACAAGGATCTCAATTCACACTGCAAAATCTAACGTACAACATGACGTCAGTTGAGCAACCCAGCCTTAATTTCTCCGGAAATTTTGTGGGAGCTACTTATTCCCCAACCCGGTACGGGATTGACTATGTCGATGGAATCAAAGGCAATGGAAACGACATTATCTACAGCACCGGCAACGGAACAACCCTCGTCGACGAGCTTGTCTATGTCGGAGTCGGCAATGCCTTTGCTTCATATGTGACTGATCCCGGTGCAACCAACCAAGACAAACTCGACGGTGTCGTAGCAAGCATCGCCGGATACACGCTCACCACGCAGTACGGTCTTGACTTCGGTGCCGGAAACGTCGCAACTGGATCCGCTTTCACCAACTTCCAAGCCGTTCCCGAGCCAGCCACAATGTCCCTGATCGGACTTGGTGCGCTCGCACTCATTCGCAAAAAACGAAAGAGTTAATCCCAACAATATCGCAAGGGAACGTTAATCAAACAACATTCCCTTGCGGCGCAACCCATTCCCCAGGCATACTAACAAAACGATGTCGATGGCCATGGATCTCAATACCGCCCTGCAAAACAACTATCTCATGCAAGGCCTCAACGTAGCGCAAATCGCTCAGATCGCGCAAATCACCACAACAAAAGAATTTGGCGGCGGAGACACCCTCGTCCGGCAATTCGCCAAAGATGCCGACCTCCTTATCGTCCTCGAAGGCAACGCCAAAATCCGAGGCTTCTCCGGAGAAGAAATTGCCACCGCTGGACCAGGCTCAGTGATTGGCGAAATGTCGCTCATCGACGACAAACCCAGATCCGCTACCGTCGTCGCAGCCGGTGCCGTCAAGTGCGCAACTATTTCAAATAACGAACTTTGGGGCGTCATGAACAACGAACCCGAGATCGCAAAGATCATTCTTCTCAATATTGGCCGCATCCTCACCGCTCGTCTCAGAGCCGCAAATGTCGCTCTCGATAGCGTCGTTGAAAGAGAATAAGATTAGATTATTGCGAAAAAACCCGCAATTCAACTAAGTCACTCCGGTACTTCTTACGGAAAAAGAAAGCTGTCTGGAGTGGCAATATGAATTCTCCGTCCCTTAACCCAAATCAGCTAGTGCCCCATCCCGAGGCTCTTGCTCTTCTCCCTGCGACCATCGCCGCAACCCACAAACTCCTACCGATTAGGGCATCGGTTGGACAGCTGGTCTGCGCTGGCCCTGGCCCGTTCGACCTCAACTTTCTTACCCAACTACAATTCCAGGTGCAACGCCACCTCACGTTGGTCAAAGTCCCCGAAGAAGTTTTTGAAATCGCATTTGAAAAACAATATGGCAGTCGCCTTGTCCCCCAAGCTGACGCCCTTCTTAATTCTATATGTGCCGAGCGTCCCGAATACCACGCCGTTGCCCCCAACAACCCAATGGAATGGGCCACCCAGCAATGTCGCACAACCGTAGTCATCGGAACTGCTGGCGGCGTCGGTGCAACGTCGATCGCGACCAATCTCGCCGTTCAACTCACCGACCGAAACCACAAAGTCGCCTACCTTGACGCTAATTTCAGCCGACCTGCAGCGCACATCGCTATAGGAACTCGGCCAACCTACACAATTCGAGACCTTGCACGCAACCGAACCAACGCCTGGGAAACTCTCACATCAAGCTTCTCCGGAATTCGGCTGCTTGCTGGCGAACCCGGTGCCGTCGATCTCGCATCAATGGAGTACGCCGATCTCGCCAGCTTGGGCGCGACCCCGGATCACCTCGCCGAGCACTTCGACCACTACCTAATTGATATGCCAAGCCATCTTGATGAACCTCAAATGAGCTTTATCAACCGGGCCAACCTCATCCTTCTCGTCACCACTGATGAGCCAACTGCTCTCCACAACACAGTGGTCTTTGCAAAAACCATCCTTGCCAGCGACCCCACCGCGAACATCCATGTGCTGTTCAATCAAGTCGCCAACGAGAAAGACGCCCGCAAAGCGTTCCTCAAATTGCGCGCTCACCTCGGTGAAGACATAATCCGTTACGCCGGAGCGATCGGATTCTCCAAACAAATGGAAAAATCTTGGCTTTGTCGAACCCCACTCGCTAGCCTCAAACCGAATGACGCGAGCATGAAGGCCCTCAACAAGCTTCAATCCCAATTGCTCCCGAATCGGTACGAAGTGCAAACTCAAGCTACCGATTCTCGATTAGCTCAAACAAGCTAGTTGAGTTCGCCAGCTCGGCGCAAAACATAAAATGAGGCAATATCTGTCTCCGGAAAATCCACCATCCCTTCAGCTTCGGCTAACCCCCGAAGCTGACCCCGATGGTAAGTCCCATGATTCAATACGTGGTGCAACACTTCACTCAACAAGATTTGCCGATCCTTCCCTGACCTACTCTGAAAGTCATACGGGGTATCCAAACTATTCTCTCGCAAAACCCGTCGCCAACGCCTTAAAAGATCTGGCATATCGCGTTCTAAATCTATATCCTCATCATCCGGATTCGTCCAGTCATCCATCTTAGTAATCCAGCCCCCATAGCAACCAACAATATGTTGCATGATCGCAGTCGCACGCTTTCGATCCTCAAACCGAACCAGCGTGTTCATCCACTGCTCATTTGCCCAAGCCTCATAATCCAGGCATCCCTCAAAGAACTCTTTATCCACCGACCCTTAGACTCCCCCATGAGTCCACTCGGTTCCAAAATCAAGCCCGCCATCCCTTCGAAACATGTCCAATGACCGCATGTTTCCCAAACTATCCGCAGGAGTCATCATCTCGACCTCGCCGCCCTCAATTGAACGAACAAATAAATCCGCCTCATTCGCATATTTATCAACATTCTCAAACTCCCGCAGCTCATCCACATCCCCTTCATAATTCACCACTCGAAAAGCCGTCCCGTAGTACCAAGGATTATCAATTTCAATCCGGCCCTCGCTCCCATAAATCACGGCTTCATTCTTCATCGCGCAATGTACCGCCGTTCCAAAACTCGAACTCCCTCCATTCGGAAACAACATCGATCCACTCGCAATCCCGTCATATCCCTTCGCTTCATCCCCAAACAAATATGAACAGCGCACCGGCTCTGCATCAAAAGCCAACCGAGCCAAACTCACACAATAACATCCCAAATCCATTAACGCCCCGCCGCCCCACTCCAAAACCGACCGCGGGTCTGTCCAATCCCGGCTCGCATTGAACCCAAATTCTGATCGAACGTGACGTACTTCTCCAATCTCGCCATCACGCAATGCCCGTTTCAAAGCCACAAACATCGGGTGCATCCGGTACATAAACGCCTCGCAAAACATCACATCATTTGCTCGGCAAGCTTCAATTGCAAGCCTCGCCCCAACTTCATCGAGCGCACAAGGCTTTTCAACCAAAACGTGCTTCCTCGCCTCCGCACATGCGATCACTTGCTCCACATGCAAGTGATGTGGCGTCGCTATATAGACCCCATCAACTGTCGCATCAGCCAACAACTCGTCATAACTCCCAAATCCCCGCCCCCCAAACTCATCACAAAACGCCTCCGCTCGACCCAAATCACGCGACCCTACTGCAACAAGCTCGCCCGTCTCGCAAACTCTCAACCCTGTCGCAAAAGCCCGCGCAATCCGACCTGGCCCCAATATCCCCCACCCAAACTTCTTGTCCATGCCCCAAACTCTACACCCACGACCCAACCCAAAACTGAACCAAGCTAAAGTTTGTTCCATATTTCGCCAAAGATTCACCACAGAGACTTTTCAAAAAAGTCAAAAAGACCTAAGGAGTGGTAAAGAGTGAGTTTAAGGATCAACACAAACATCCCCGCAATGACTGCGATGCGACAGCTGTCCATTAGTGAAATGAACATGCAAAACAGCATCACCCGGCTGAGCACCGGTTTGCGGATTAACAGCGCCGGTGATGACCCCGCCGGAATGATCGTTTCTGAAGGACTCCGATCACAAATTAATGGGATCACCCAAGCAATCCGCAACTCCCAAGACGCCGTCAACATGAGCAAAACCGCTGAAGGCGCGCTCGATGAAGTCAACCGTCTCCTCCAATCCATGCGATCGCTTGCCGTCGCGAGTGCCAACACCGCTGTCGTCGACGCCAACCAGCTTCAAGCCAACCAAAACCAGATTCGCAACATCGTTTCGTCACTGAACCGGATCGCAGAACAAACCACCTGGGGCAATAAAAATCTTCTCAACGGCGCAAGCGGAACAATCGCCAACGTCACTGATACAACGAATGTCAAAAGCATGTATATCGGCGGTGCCTTCAACGGCGAAACTGTCCGTTCTGGCGCAATCGACATGACTCGAGTGCAGAGTGCAACGCAAACCACAACTGGTTCACTAGGCACCACTTTTGCAAGTTCAGCGTCCGCCGTTAACCCTGGCGTATTCGCCATCAATGGAGTTTCATTCTCCAGCGAGCCCGGTGATAACGTCTCATCAGTCCTCGCAAAAATCAATACAAAGTCAAACTTGACCGGCGTCACAGCCTCATACATTGCAGGTGGCGCGATCGTCCTGACTTCAACCGAATACGGAAGCAAATTCCCAATTCAGTACACCGAGACCGCAAACATCCTCAATGGCGGTAGTTCTGTAACCGGAGCAATTGGTCAAGATGCCATTTTCGACATTACCGTCCCCGTAGAGCCAACCCCCAACACCGCAACTGAGCGATTCACCGGTGGACAAGGGCCAAACGTCAGTGGTTTGACTCTCACCTCCCCCAGCGGTAACCGAATTGCAATTACCGCCGCGGGCAACCTTACCGCTGGTTTAATAACGATTGGGAGCGTAACCGTAGGAGCCGTCCGATTCCAAATTGGCGGCAACGCCAACCAGTTCGCAAGTTTCTCCCTCCCCAGCGTCTTCGCCTCTGACCTTGGCACCAACGTCTACAGCGGTGAAAACATCGACACCGTCGACATCACGTCCGAAGCTGGTGCCACCAAGGCAATCAAGATTGTCGACTCTGCCGTCCAACAACTTGGCGTCCTTCGTGGTTCTCTCGGGTCTTTCCAACAAAACTTCCTCGAATCAAACGTCCGATCACTTGGCATTGCCCAAGAAAATCTCACCGCTTCCGAAAGCTTCGTCCGCGACGCAGATATGGCTTACGAAATGACTGAGTACACCAAAATTAACATCCTCCGGCAAACCGGAATGTCAGTGCTAGCCCAAGCCTCCCAAGCTCCCCAAAATATCCTCCAACTCCTTCGAGGCGGATAGGTTTTGACCAAAATTTGAGTCGATACCAATAATCTAACTCGTAGCGAATCAATCCAGAGAGGCCATGAAATCTGAGCAGCCCGGGCTTCAATAACCCGGGTACTACAAACACTAGGCAAACATATCATTACTTCCCTACGCCGACTGTGCTACTGAGCTTACAATCGTAGCTGTAGAGTGTAAATATGCCTAGGTGCCAGGGCCTCTCGCATACCAATGAGCAGGCAAAGACAGACTTGAATTCGAAGCAAGAATCCTCACTGCTTTTCCACCAAGCCGGTTAAGCCGTCCCTGAAACTCGATTTGCCACCGTAACCAAAAATTTCGCCCAAAATCCACAACTACCCAAAGCACCCTCTCCCAAACCCCCTCGCCGATATTCAAGGAGAGATAAAGGGTGGCAGTCAATTCAAACGATCAATCTCATCCGCTACCCGCTCCGCTGATTCCAAAGCGCCCTCAATAAATCCCATCCACCCACAAGCCCAATCCCCTGCCACATGCAACCGCCCCCACGGCCCCACCCAACCTGCCAATTCCTTCTTTCCCTCCCCAAGTTTGGAGAGGGGTTGGGGAGGGGTTGCAACCGACGGAAACTCCAAATTCAAAGGCGCACTCCCCGAAGCATAATAAGGAAAAGCTCCCCAACTAAACTCGTCATGAATCCAATCATGAACTGCACCCCCAACAAAAAACTCAATCGCCTCTGGATGAATCTCCGCCAAAGCCCGCAAAGCCACCGCAACCGAATCTTCTCGCCCCACCAACCACTTCGCCTCATCCCCGCAAACATAACACCCCAGCGCAATCAAATCCCCCCGCCCAATATCCCAAGTCTGCTGACAAGGCAAGTCACAGAGCATCCGACCCGTCCAATTCTTCTCCCGCCACCAAGGCTTCGAAAACTCTAAAACCACCTTCACCGCCCGCGCCATCCGCACTCTAGATTTTTGACCCATCCACTCCAAATCACTCATCGCTGATTTTTGTAACTTTCTTTCAAAGTCTTCAAAGTCCGACTGTTCATTCAAATGTGTGATTGGGTTAAGTAACTTATCTAAAATCGGCCCTGGTAACGCCCCTACCACCCGATCAAACGCAAGCCGCTCCCCACTGCACAAAACCACCTCCCCGCTATCAACCTCAATTTGTTTAACCGCACTCCCCAAACGCAAATTCTTCAACTTAGCCGCCATCCGCTCACAAAGTCGTCCTCCACCCCCAGAAATGCGATACAAACTCATTTCCCCGCCTTCACGCGTCAAATAGTGCGCGTACCCCCTCAGCCAACCCAGAAGCCCAACTTCACGCGTGTCTTCCCCCTCATCGCTCCGAGTAACCGCCTCAACCCACCACCGACCTTCCTGCGTAGCACAAACCCGATCCAACCAATCCCCCAGCGGCATATCCATTGAATCCAAGTCGAGCAAATCGCGATTCAATAGCCCACTCGGATTCCCCTCCTTACGCCACTGCTCAATCAATTGAACCGCTCCGTCATGAACCAACGCCGCGTCGCTCTCTGCATCCGGCCAAACCTGATTCTCCGTCGCAAATTCCCCATTTCGAACCACCATCCCAGGCCACTGACTACTCTTCTCCGGCGCAACCCCAAACTCACGGCATAAAGCCAAAACGCGCTTATGATCGGCGTCAATCCATTCACCGCCCGCCTCATACCATCCTCCGCCCCGATCAACCGTCTGCATCCGCCCTCCAACCCGATCCCGCGCCTCAAAAACCGTCACATCATGCCCTGCCTGCTCTAAAAGCATCGCGCACCGTAGACCCGAAATACCCGCCCCAACCACGCCAATCTTCATTCTTTCTCCACCTTCCTCCCCGCCCGCATCCCAAAATCAATTAACAACAAAAATACGAGCAACCCAACCAATCCCAGTATCAAACCCAAAGGCCACTCGTTTCCATATCCAAAGAGGATCGCCGCCATCACGACAAACGCCGACCCCATAATCAGACCCCTCGACCGATCCTTCCGCGAACGCCAAACCCACGACGCTGCAAAAACGAGCGCCAAACCCGCCGCATATTCTAACGCAACTTTGATCTCACTCATATAAACTGGCTCCTAAATGAATTCTTATAAAATATGCAAGCCACCCCATCCCCAAAGATTGAGGAGGAACAAAGCGATGGGTTGAATTAAAGTGCATGTTCTGAAAATCCCTCCACCCGCCGCAAAACCGGCCCAATCCCTAAGCCCTCGCCTCCGTCCTGAACTACCCCCACTCGTCGCTCTCGCGCTGTCGCCACAACTCCATCAAGTTCATCTCCCGGGCGACATAAAACCACATCAAAAGCATCGTGAAACCGCCATAAACTCGCAACCGCCATCGCGCCCTCCGCGACGTGTAACCCCAAATGCCGCACCAAGCCCTCTTCCCGCGCCGAATCCAACGCCGCCAAAGCTCCATTAATCTGATACTCCTCCCAAGGCTTCGCCACGGTCAAAAACCAGATCGCCACATTCCCATCCGGCGAACAACTCACCGCCTGAACAATCTCCCCCATCATCTTCCCCGCCGCATCCTCTTCGCTGCGCCCAAACTCGCAACCACCCGAATTAGTCACCAACCAATCGCAACCCGCCCCCCGCAACTCATTCGCCCAAATCGAAGGTGAGCCATCCGCCAAAACCGGCCTCGAGTTCTCTCGCAAAGCCGACCCCAAATGCTCTAAATCCCTAAACCCAATCAGCCGCCACCACTCATCCGCCCAAACCCGATTCGTTCTTCCTAAAACTTCAGCCAAAAAATCCTCCTACCCTCAAGGAGCCGCGGGCCATCCCTCCCTCTTGTGGGAGGGGGAGGGGTGGGGGACTCTTTATTTCTCCCCAGATCATAACCCCCGCACCACCCAATCCGCCAACCAAAACATAAACACCCCAATCGAAACAAACCCATTCAGCGTAAAAAACGCCAAATTCACCCGACTCAAATCATCCGGCTTCACCAAGCGTTGCTCATAAACCAACAGCCCCGCCGCAAACAAAACCCCAATCCAAGCCAAAACCCCGCCCCCAATCAACGAAACCGACAATCCCAACAGCCCAACTGCAACCCCATGCGAAACCCGGCTCACGATCAAAGCCTTCGCTTTCCCCAAAGCCTGCGGCAAACTCCGCAGCCCCGCACACGCATCAAACTCTTCGTCCTGCAACGCATAAATAATATCAAACCCTGCCGTCCAAAACATCACCGCGCCACTCAACGCAACAATCTCCCATTCCAAACTCCCCCGCACCGCAACCCAAGCCGCCGCCGGAGCAATCCCCAATCCCAAACCCAAAACATAATGACAAAGCGGCGTAAACCGTTTCGTCATCGAATACCCTAGAGTCACCAACAATGCCACCGGAGCCAACATCATTGCCAGCGGATTCAATACCGCAGCCGCCCCCAAAAACACCGCCACACTCCCATAAAAATACAGATTTGCTGTCCTTAAACTGAGCAATCCGGCCGGAATTGCCCGCACCTTCGTCCGAGGATTCAAAGCATCAATATCTCGGTCTGCAATCCGGTTCCAAGCCATTGCCGCACTTCGGCAACTCACCATCGCTACCACGATCAGCCCAAATACTCGCCAACCCGGCCACAATCCTAATCCCGAAACCCGACTTGCCCAAAGCATCCCCACCATCGCGAAAGGCAACGCAAATAGCGAATGCTCAATCTTGATCATCTCCAAAAAAACTCGGAACCCTTGCCAACCGCGGGCTTGCGTCGCCATCCCCCCAAGTCTACTAAATCAAGCTCAAAGACTATCCGCCCCCAAAAATCAACTATCTGAACAACCTGACGTCCCAATCCTGGCATCAACCAACAGATTAAGGGTAAATTTCACCATCAATTGAGGCAATGCGCTTGCGCGTGCCTCTTTTAAGCGTTCGGAGGGAACGTTCTCAAAATGCAGCACTGGAATCAAATCACTGGGAAATCTGCCATCAACAAGAAGTTGATGGGATTACTTCTCACAATTCTTGCAATCTTTGCCCCCGCTATCTCAATGGCAGCTGGCGGAGAAGGCAACATCAAACTCGTTTTTAGCCAGAGCGACTACATCTTCTTGTTCATATCACTTGCACTTGGAGTTATCGCGCTTTTCTTCGCATGGTTCTTCTGGTCAAGGGTCAAAAAGACTTCCACCGGAAACGAAAAAATGCAAGAAGTCGGCGAAGCTATCCGCGCCGGCGCAATGGGTTATCTCAGCCAACAATTCAAAACAATGGCGATCTTCGTCGTTGTCATTGCTGGGATCCTCTTTGCAATGTACATGGGGAGCTACGGTAACTTAGTCGCAGGATTAACCGCTCTCTGTTTCGTGCTCGGGGTTGTCGCAAGTTATCTTGCTGGCTTTGTTGGGATGAAAGCCGCCGTCAGCGCAAATATGCGCGTTGCAAACGCTGCTCTTACGAGTTATAAATCTGCTCTTGAAATCGCATTCCAGTCCGGCTCTGTTGCTGGTCTCGTGACCGTCGGTATGGGCCTCATCGGCGCAACCGCAATTTTCCTCCTAGTTCCCGACCACGCAACCAAGCTCCTCATTGGATTCGGTTTCGGTGGTTCACTCGCCGCCCTCTTTATGCGGGTCGGTGGTGGAATATTTACCAAAGCCGCCGACGTCGGTGCTGACCTTGTTGGAAAGGTCGAAGCCGGTATCCCCGAAGACGATCCACGTAACCCCGCCACCATCGCCGACAACGTCGGTGATAACGTCGGTGACTGCGCTGGTATGGCCGCTGATATCTTCGAATCATACGAAGTCACTCTCGTCGCCGCTATCGTTCTTGGTGCCGCAACCGCCGCCCTCTTCCCCACCGAAGTTTGGATGCGACTCATCCTCTTCGCGTTGATGGCTCGTGGTGCCGGTGTCGTAGCTTCCATCGTCGGGATCTTTATGGTCAAAGGCTCTGACGACATCAGTGTCGACCCACTCAAATCAATTCGCCGTGGATTCTATGCATCTGCTGCAATCGCAGCCCTCGCAACTCTCGGAATCGCATACTTCATGCTCGGCGGAATGGATGCCAAGCAAGCAGTTCGAACCAACGAACTAACCGCACCAAACCTGGTTACCTATAAAGGCAACCAGATGGCTCCCGATACCAAAATCGATCGAAACAAAGCCGTCGCTATCCTCGCTGCAGAAGGAAAACTTGCCGCAGAAAAGAAAGTTGATCGCTTCGAAGTTTCGACCGAAGATTTGGCAAAAGACGCAAAGATTCTTGCTCTTGGCATCAAAGCCGAACAGTTGAATCAAACGATCACCACCGTCCGACAGGGCGGCCAAAAAGCAATCTCTGATGCCAAAGAAATTTCGCTCGAAGCGTACCGACAAGTCAATTTCAAAGACACCGAGTCAAAGGTTCTTGGCTACGCTGTTCCCGACCAAACCGTTGCTCAAGGTGCCGAACCGAAGTACTTAAGCTTCAAGGATGCATTCGAAAAGAACCCAGTTGGTGTCTACGAACTCGAAGTCACCCAAGCCGCCATGACCCCGGACGGAAAGCCCGATCCGGCAGGTAAGCCAACAACCCAATCCTTCTTTATCGGCCCCGTCCGCAAAGATGTTTTGGATGGCGAACTTGACAAAGCTAAGGCTGGCGACAAGAACTCGACTTACAACATCAAGCAATCATTCCCCGTCACGTTCTATGCGGACTCCAACGGCAGCGTCGTTGCTGGTGTTGATGCAGATCCTTCAAAACTCGATCTCGGCGCAGTCCAAGGTGGCCCACTTGCTTATGCCGCAAGCGTCGCCAAACTCACCGACTTCGTCAAAAAGCAAAAGGAAAATCCGGCATCCGTTGCCAGCCCGCCCAGCCCTGTAACGCCTGAGCTTGCCTACGTCAAGCACAAGACTGCGGAATGGTGGCGATTCTTCCTCTGCGTCGTCTTCGGACTCGTCATGGCGTTCGTATTTGAAGCCCTCACCGACTACTATGTCGGACTTCACAAACGACCAGTCCAAGAACTCGGTGCCGTCTCAACCGCCGGCCCCGCTCCGATGATCATCACCGGATTCGCTTACGGTCAAGAAAGCTCTGTCTTCAGCGTTTTCGCCATCGTAGCCTGTCTCCTCGGCCCGCTCATGATCTTCCCACCTGCAGAGTTCGGTGGCTACCTCCTGAGCTTCTACGGAATCGCCCTCGTCGGCCTCGGACTCCTGACCACCACTGGATTCATCCTCGCGATGGACACATTTGGACCGATCAGCGACAACTCCCAAGGAGTTTTCGAAATGTCAGGTGCTCACCACGATTCCCCAGATGGAGCACGAAGAGTCCAACTCCTCGACGCAGCTGGTAACACGACCAAGGCTCTCACAAAGGGCTTTGCCATCGCTACCGCCGTCGTCGCTGCTGTTGCCCTCTTCCACGCTTATGTCGATGAAGGAATGCTCACAACCGTTGGAATGCGCCTGGAAGTCCCTGAGATTTTCCTTGGCCTCCTGATCGGTGGTGCCGCACCCTATCTCTTCTCTGCCTTCTCAATCAACGCAGTTGGCCGCGCCGCCTTTGAACTCATCGGCGAAGTTCGTAGCCAATTCCGCAACGATCCAGGCATCATGGCCGGAACAAGCAAACCCAATTACGCGAAGTGCGTGGCAATCGTCACCGCCGCGGCGCAACGGGAACTCCTCGGCCCTGGCATCCTCGCGATCTTCTTCCCCGTCGTCGTCGGATTCGGTTTCAGTATTGGCAAACCGATGACAATGATCAACGGTGTTGAATATAATCTCGTCGGCGCCCAAGCACTCGGCGGATTCCTCGCTGGTGCAATCGTCTCCGGTCAGCTCATGGCTGTCCTCCTCGCCAACTCTGGCGGAATGTGGGACAACGCCAAGAAGCTCATCGAAGATGGTCTACACGGTGGAAAAGGCACAGAAGCTCACAAAGCCGCCGTTGTCTGCGACACCGTCGGCGATCCGTTCAAGGACACCGCTGGCCCGGCTCTCAACCCGCTCATCAAGGTTATGAACCTCGTTGGTCTTCTCCTCGCACCTGCCGTCATCGCCAAACGCGAACCCGGCATGATCATCGGAATCACGATCTTCGCTGCTGTCATGTTGATCATCGCCATCTGGTGGTCCAAGCGCGGTGGAATGGGTGATGGTATGGCCGCTGCCGAAAGCGACCATGGCAACAGTGGAGATAACACTCCCGACAAAGACCCCGAACCAGCAAACGCCTAGTCGAGGTTAAGCCAAAAACCAAAGATGCCCGCTTCTACAGAAGCGGGCATCTTTTTGCTCTTGTCTAGCCGTAGAATTGGTACAAGAAGTGAGCGATCCACTTAATCAATCGAGCCCGCGCTTGTTGCAAAACAGTGGGCCAGGATCACATATCTTGAAATGCGTCATTCCAGCGAATGCTGGAAGTTGAGTCCATCGCCACCATTCCACATAACTTAAACAATCAAAATAATAATGCCAAGTCTACAATTGGCGACTGCTTGTCACCACCGCACAAAGCAAATATCAAATCAATATTGTGAGCCAATTCAGAAAAACTACTCCGCCAAATCCCGATACAACCCCGGCTGACGACATCCAAAAGCATCCGTTTCAAAAACCCCCGGAATAATCACACTCCGCTTCTCCCGCGCCAAACTCAAATCCATATCCGCCACAATCACTCCTTCACCCTCCCCAATCGAATCTAAAACCTCTCCCCCAACCCCATAAATCGCACTCTCCCCCCTAAAACTAAACCCGTTCTCGTCTCCAACGCGGTTACAACTCGCAAAGAAAATCTTGTTCTCCATCGCCCGCGCCGGACACATCAATGCCGGAGTTGTTCCCTTCCGCGTCGGCCAATTCGTCGGCAAAACCACAAGCTCCGCCCCCCGCAAAGCCATCACACGAGTCGCTTCCGGAGGACGCAAATCATAACAAATCAAAATCCCAATCCGCCCCAAATCCGTATCAAATACCGGCAAAGCCGTACCCGCCGTCGCAAACTGGTCAAACCCCAAACACGGCAAATGAGTCTTCACATACCGCCGCATCCGACCGTTCGGCTCCACCAGCATTGCCCCGTTATAAGGTCCAAAATCATCCACCCCTGCATAACCAAAAACAACGTGAAGTCCCCGCTCAATCGCCGCCGCCTGAACCCGCAAAACCTCATCACAGGCGTCCGTCACCTCAAAATCCTTATCGCAACTCACCCTAACCGCAATCCGCTCCGCATCTTCCCTTGAGCCCACACAGTAACCTGTCAAAAACGCCTCCGGAAACACAGCTAAGTCAACGCCACGCGAAACTGCCACATCCAAACCCTCAATAATCCGATCCGCATTCGCGCCCGGATCACCAAAAACCACATCCCACTGAAAGCAAGCGAGTCTCATTCCTCAACCCGAATCCAACTCTCCACCCGAGAAACTGACCCCAACCCTCGAACATCAGCTAACGCCGAGACAAAATCCCCCTCCCTGCAAACGTGAGTCATAAACGCAATCTCGCCCTTCCCGCCAACCTTCGTGATCATCTCCATTTGCGCAAGCCCAACTTTCTTACGTGAAAACGCCGTTGCAATCTCCCCGAGTGTCCCCGATTGATCCTCAACCTCAAATCGCACGTAGTAGCGCGACTCCAAATCCGTCATCTTCGAAACTTTCATTCCTTCGCCATAAGGAATCGCACTGCCACTGCCCCCCGCCACCATCGTCCGGACTACGTCAATCAAATCCCCAACCACCGCACTCGCCGTTGGGTCAGCCCCTGCGCCGCGACCACTAAACATCAAATCACCCACAAAATCCCCATGCAACCAAACTGCGTTATAAACTCCCTTCACGCTCGCCAATTGATGATCCAGCGGAATCAATGTCGGATGCACCCGCACCAAAACCTCATTGTCGCCTGTCTCCTCGCAAACCCCCAAAAGCTTGATCTTAAAGCCAAACTGCCGCGCATATTTCATATCCGCTGCGCTGATTTCCCGAATCCCCTCCCGATAAACATCTTCCAACGGAATCTGCTTCCCAAAACAAATCGCCGCCAAAATCGAAATCTTATACATCGTATCAAAACCATCAACATCCGCCGTCGGATCAGCCTCGGCATAACCCAGCCGCTGAGCTTCCGCCAAAACCTCTCCAAAATCAGCCCCCTCATCCTCCATTTTCGTCAGGATGAAGTTCGTCGTGCCATTCAAAATCCCCATCATTTTGATGACATCATTCCCCGCAAGTTGGTGTTTCAACGGCTGAACAACCGGAATCCCGCCCCCGACCGCCGCCTCAAAATGCAGGTCAAGCCCCGAATCCTTAGCCAAATTAATCAACCGCGAGCCATGCTTCGCAATCAACTCCTTGTTCGCCGTCACAACATGCTTCCCGTGCTCCAAAGCTAACTGAACCATCTCCCCCGCCGGCTCCTCGCCTCCCATCAATTCCAAAATAACATCAATAGCAGGATCGGTAACAATCGAAAGCAAGTCATCGGTCACTAATCCCGGCGCAACCGACCGAATCTTTTGCAAATCCCGCACTCCCACTCGCACGACTTCAATCCGCGCCGAAGTCTTTGCCAAAACCTCATCCGCATTGTCCACCAGCATCCGATACGTGCCTTCGCCCACCGTACCAAATCCCAAAAACCCAACTCGAATTGTTCGCATATCAGCCAATCGTGAGAATCGTCTCTCCCGGCTGAACGAGGTCACCATTCTTTGCAACCATCTTATTCACGATCCCACTAATCGGCGCCGTAATCTCGTTAAAAACTTTCATCGCCTCAATCAAGCCAACAACCTGACCCGCCTGAACCGCTTCCCCTTCTTTCGCAAATGCCGGTGATCCCGGACTGCTCGAAGCATAATAAATCCCCGTCATCGGGCTTGTCACTGGAGTCCCTGTTGGCGCACTCGGTTTCTTTTCGACCTTCTGTTTCGGCGCACTCACTCGTGGCGTCGCTGCACTGGCGCCAGCGGCCGCAACTACCGTGCCTCCGCGCACTTCCGGCTCTACCCCCAATTCAACCGACCAATCCGCCCCCGCAAGCTTCGCTTTCTCCAAGCCAAACTCCGTCATGATCGAAGCCAACTCTTCCACCTTTTCCGTCAGGTCACTCACCCCAATATTATGCTTGATTCGAACCCTTTTTCGCCGTCCTTCGCGCAAGGGGAGGGTAAGGGGTAAGTTTTCTCAGTCGTATAGTTCGCAAGGAAAATGAAGCTACTCCCCAACGACCCGACCCAAAACCACAACCCGACCTGCATCCACCTCAACCGAATCAAGCCGCACATCCAAAGGCAAATCCCCCGCATCAAAAATCGGATTAATTTTCGACAGTTGCCCTTCAATCAAATTCTTCGGCCCACCACCCATCACGTCCACCGATTCCAGCCGAACCATCAACCGCTGCTCATCCTCAATCTCCAACGTGCAAACCGCTTTCACCGGAATCGAAACCACAATCTGAGCCCTCGCCTCAACATAGATAAATCCCCCAGTGATCGTCACCTTAAAATCTTTCATCCCGCCCGGAGCTTGCTTCGTCAACAAGTTCCCAATCGCCCCCTCGGTCACCACTGCCCGAGCTGTCCCCGGATTGTCTAAATGCAACGCAAACGGATCCAAATCCGCTATCGCCGCCCCACTCTTCACCTCAAAACTCTCAATCACCAGCCCAAATTCAAGTTCAATATTGTTAAATCGAGCATCAATCCCCCCCACTTTCAACTGCTTCACAATCCAACTCTACCCCTCGGATTCCAATCCCGTTTCACTTATCAAACTTTCAGATCAATCCAATCGTCAATTCAAAATACAGAGTAAAGTAAACACCATGCTTGGCGCAATTCTTGGATTCATGACAACCCAAAACACGACCCCACCCGACATCAAACGCGAATTCCGCGCCGCATGGGTCGCCACCGTCGACAACATCGACTACCCATCAAAACCCGGTCTCCCCGTCGAAAAAATGAAGTCAGAAATGATCGCCATTCTCGACAAATGTGCCGAACTCAACATGAACGCGATCGTCTTCCAAGTTCGTCCCCACGCCGACGCCCTCTACAAATCATCTTACGAACCCTGGAGCTACTACCTCACCGGAACCCAGGGCCAAGCCCCCGCCGGAGGCTTTGACCCCCTCGAATTCACGGTCGCCGAGGCCCACCGTCGAGGAATAGAAGTCCACGCATGGTTCAACCCCTATAGAGCCCTGCATCCCGCTCAAAAAGGCCCCGCCAGCGCCGATAGCATCGTCAACACCAACCCTGACTTGGCCCCCGCTTACGGCGGCTACCGGTGGATGATTCCTACCGCCAAAGAAGTCCAAGACCGTTCCTACAACGTGTTCATGGAAGTCGCAACAAAATACAATGTCGATGGCGTCCACATCGACGACTATTTCTACCCATATCCCGTTACTGAAAACGGTCAAAAAGTCGATTTCCCCGACGCTCAGTTCTATTCCGCCTACCTTCAATCCGGCGGCAAACTGAACAAAGGCGACTGGCGCCGCAAAGGCGTCGATGATTTCATCCTTCGCATCCACGAAGGTCTCAAAAAAGACGCCCCCTACGTCAAATTTGGCATCTCACCCTTCGGCATCTACCGCCCCGGAATCCCATCATCCATCAAAGCTGGCATCGACCAATACGACGAACTCTACGCCGATGCCCTCAAATGGTACGAAGAAGGTTGGTGCGACTACTACAGCCCCCAACTCTACTGGCCAATCGCCCAAACCGCTCAATCCTTCCCGGTTCTTCTCGACTGGTGGAACAGCGTGAATAAAAAGAAAATCCACCTATGGCCCGGACAATACACCAGCCGAACTGACCCCAAAGGCGGAAACTGGAAAGCCTCCGAAGTCACCGACCAAATCGACCTCGTCCGAAAAGGCAGCAAAGACCCCGGCACCGTTCACTTCAGCATGAAAGCAATCCAGCAAAACTGGAACGGCATCGCCGACGCCCTAAAAAGCGCATACAAACAACCGGCTCTCGTCCCCGAATCACCATGGATGAAATCGCCCAATCCTGGTACACCCGAAATCATCATGGACAAAATGATGCCACCGAGCCTTCATTTCTCTGCAAACAACCAGAAAGGCGTCGGCAACTTCGTCCTCCAAGATAGCACTGGCAAATCGATCATCACCGGAGAGCCCGGCTCAATCAAACTGATCCGATCTCAATCCGACACCGTCTTCGTCCGCATCGCCGACCGAACCGGAAAACTTGGACCATTTAAGGCGCTGGATGGCTACCGACTTTCGGCAGCGGTAAACGCACCGTAAAAGTCGTACCCCGGTTTAGCGCACTCTCAACTGACACATCGCCACCGTGAAGCTCAATCAAGTGCTTCACGATGGCGAGCCCAAGACCCGTCCCACCGCTCGCTCGACTGCGCCCCTTATCAACCCGATAGAACCGCTCAAAAATTCGCGGCAAATGCTCGCTACTAATCCCAATCCCGCCATCCGCAACCACAAAAACGGCCCGGCCCGACTCCTCCCCAAGCGACACCCGAACCACTCCCTCGACCGAATAGTTAATCGCATTGTCAACCAGGTTAAACACGATCTGAGTCAGCTGTGTCTCATTCCCCTCAAACGGCATTAACTTGGGCCGACTAACTTTGAGCGACATTCCCTTTTCCTTCGCTTTCTTCTCTAACTGGTGGCAAACACTCCCCACTATCTCCGATAAATCACAATCAGCCCGTTGAACCGTGCCACTCTCAGCAATGCTCAGCGTCAACAAATCATCCGTAATCCGCGTCAACCGGTCAACTTCACGAATAATCTTCCCTAAATACCGCTCTCGCAGTTCGACATCATCTTCGCCTTCCTCCAACGTCTCAGCCATCGCCCGAATCGTCGTCATCGGTGTCCGGAGTTCATGACTCACATTCGCCACAAAATCGCGCCGCACTGTCTCCAAGTGCCGCAACTCCGTCACATCCCGAAGACTCAAAAACAACCGATCCTGCCCAAACTCCTCTGGCCAACATTGCGCCTGTACTGTCCGCTCCCGAGGATGCCGCAAGATAACCTCCCGCGACAATCCCTCCCGACTGCGCGATACTTCCCCCACCAAATCATCCAACTCATTACTCAAAGTAATCGCCCGCAACAAATCCCCATCTCGATCACCAATCTTAAAGAATTCATCTGCTCGAGAATTCGCATACAACAAACGCATATTCGTATCGACCAAGAAGATCATCGCATCAAGACCATCCGCCAAATCATCAAGCGCATCCCGGTGACGAACAACTTCCGACTCCAACCCCAAAACCTCCGATTGCAACTCCTGCGCTTTCTCTCCCGCCGTTGCTCCCCGTCGTCGTAATTCAACTAATCCCAACAACCCAAATATCCCAAATGTCACCAAACCCAACGCACCGTAAGACGAGTAATCGCGCACAAAAATCCCCGCTGCTCCCGCAAAAAGCGCCAGCACCAACAAAATCGGCGTAAATCGAACCCAATCCAACTCAACTCCTTATACCTCCCTAACAATAAGCCACAATAAACCCAAGCCCATGAAGCGCGTCCAAGCCTACATCCGACTCAACAAACTCGAACAAGTCAAAGACGCTCTCGCTAATCGTAATATACATGGTCTCTCGGTGTTAGAGACCCGCGGATTCGGACGCCAACAAGGACAAACAAGTACATTCCGAGGCAGCACCTACGCACTCAACCTCGTCCCCAAAATCAAACTTGATATTGTTATCCAAGATCACCAACTCGATGACTGTCTCGACGCCATCGTCTCTGCCGCCCAAACCGGTGAACTCGGCGACGGCAAAATATTTGTATCCGAAGTCATAGACGCCGTCCGCATCCGCACCGGCGAACGAGGCGAAGAAGCACTCTAACAACTCAACACGACGAGCCATCAAGTCCGACCCCATTCCACCAAACTAAGATAATCTAAACCTATGCCCATCTACGGCGTCGTCAACCAAAAAGGAGGAGTCGGCAAAACCACCACCGCCGTCAACATCGCCGCCGCCCTCGCCCTCAAAAACAAACGCGTCCTCCTCATCGACGCCGATCCCCAAGGCAACGCCACCACCGGACTCGGTATCGAAAAAAGCACCGTCAAAGCCACCCTCTACGATGTCTTCCAAACCATCGTCAACGACCCCGAAGAGCAAACGAACCCCGCCCAAAACGCCATCATTGAAACCAAAGTCCCCAACCTCCACCTTATCCCTGCCACCCTCGATCTCGCCGGATCAGAACCCGTCCTCCTCAACGCCGTCGGCAAAGAAATGATCCTCCGCGACGCCCTCGAACCCCTCAAATCCAACTACGATTTCATCCTCATTGATGCACCCCCCAGCCTCGGAATCCTCACCATCAACATCCTCGCCGCCTGCGACGGCGTCATCGTTCCCCTCCAAAGCGAATTCTATGCCCTGGAAGGACTCTCCCAACTTACCAAAACCATCGAAATCGTCCGCAAACGCATCAACCCCAAAATCACCATTGTCAAAGTCATTCTTACCATGGTCGACTCACGCAATAAACTCTCCCAGCAAGTCGCCGAAGAAGTTCAGGGCTACTTTGGGGAAAAAGTGTCCGGCGTTCAAGTCCCCCGCAACGTCCGCTTAGGTGAAGCCCCCAGTTTCGGCGAACCCGCCGTCACCCTCTTCCCCGATTCCAAAGGCGCTCAAGCCTACTTAGAACTCGCAAACGAACTCCTGTAACTCGAAACCAATTGCCCAGAAGTGCCGTAAACTAGCAAGAAGTGAAGCATCTCGTCGTTCTTAACCTATTGGTTTTCCCACTATTTGCCTGTAGCCCCCAACCCCTAGTTAAAGCAAGCGATCTTGAAACCCAAACCAAACTTGCCCGCGCCGAGGGATTATGCGTGACCCCCGATGATCTCCGCGCGAAATTTAAGCCGCTAGCTAAGGATCAAAACGCAGCACCAATCTTGAAAGAACTTAGTGCAGAAAGACTTTTGACTCAAGGTCATTCAGTTGAACAGATGAGAATGTTCAACTCAACGGCGGAAGAAGATATCAAAAAATCTGAAGCGGTACTGAATAATTGCGCTCCACAACTCGCCCAAATAGTAAAAGCTGCCGAGCTACCTGGGTGCTTTTTTAACCGCCGATGGGAGGACGGGTATTCACTCCTATATGATGAATATTCCCAAGCAAAGGCCGGATCGCAACTCTTGGCTGCCCGCGCATTTCAGAATGCCCGCACCGGAAATCATAAAGCTTCTATCACCGACCTCAATCGAATGGTTTGCCTAGCAAACCACATAAGCGAGCCATTTGTTATCGCAGAACTCGCTCAAGTGGCAATCTACACCATGACTTGGAAGTCAGCGGCAAGACTCGCATATCGATATCCGCAAGAAGTCCTTTACACTGCTTTTCTAAAAGAAACACTCGATGGATGGCCCGACCAAAATTTTAAGTCCAGTGTCGGAAACGAACTAACATTTCTCCTTTCGCTTTATGAAGACTGCAAAACGCGACAGTTGGCCAAAGAAAAGCAAGGCATGTCCGATGAAAGCCTCAAAGGCTTAAAAGACGCGGTGCCAGAACCCCAATTTAGCCAAGCCAAAGCAAAGCTTATTCACCTTTACCGCGATGTAGTCAAAGCATATGATTTGCCCCAAGAACAAGCCTATGACAAACTCGCTGTAATCGAAGATCAAATCTACGACGTCTTGAAGGCTTGTCCAATTGCTCAAGAAATCTTTCAAAGTATCCGCCCCATATTTCCAACCAATTCTGATGCACAGTATATTGTTGAACGGCAGAAAATGTTGCTCACCGTTGCCTACCGAGTACTTTCCGAAGGCAGTCCCGATTCAATAGTAACCGACGACCTCACAAGCTCTATCACCGGTGAGAAAATCCGGTACACCAAGTCGAGAAATGGGTTCCTCGTAGAAGTCATTTCTTCTGATCAAAAACGGATACTGATGAGTGCCCAAATCCAATAGAGCCGCAACCTTGTAACATACTGGGGAAAAAGTATCAGGCGTTCCAGACCCAAGTAACGTCTGCATACGAGAATCCCCAGGTTTCTGCAAATCTCACGAAACACTTCCTAGAAGACTGCTGGCGTACTGAGAATTGCCCATTACCTAAAAATCAACAACATGAGACGCGCACTCGGTAAAGGACTCTCCCAACTCCTCGGCGAACAAGCCGAAGAATCCACAAACGAAATCCCCATTTCGTCCATCCGCGCCAACACGCGTCAACCCAGAACCCAATTCGACGATGAAAAACTCGCCGAGCTCGCCTCCTCCATCCGCGAATTCGGAGTCCTCCAACCTCTCATCGTCCGCCTCGTCGCCGACGACCAATACGAACTCATCGCCGGAGAACGACGCCTCCGCGCATCAAAACTCGCCGGACTCACCCAAGTCCCCGTTGTCATCCGAGCCGCATCCGCCCAGGCATCACTCGAAATCGCCCTCATCGAAAACGTCCAGCGCGAAGACATCACCGCCATGGAATGCGCCGTCGCTTACAAGCGACTCTCCGAAGAATTCGACATGACCCAAGAGCAGGTCGCCCAGCGCGTCGGAAAATCACGCGTCGCCATCTCCAACACTCTCCGCCTCCTCAAACTCCCTGTCCGCATCCAACAAGGCATCCTTAACGAAGAAATCACCGAGGGCCACGCCCGCGCCCTCCTCATGGTCGATTCGCCCATCCGCCAAGCCGCGCTTTTCGAAAAAATCATCAAAGAAGGACTCAGCGTCCGCGAAGTCGAACGCCAAGCCCGCGCGTCCGATCTTCCACGACCCGGCGGAACCAAAAAACACGCAGAAAAAGTTCCCACTCACGCTGATCCGAACTGGAACGCCCTCGAACAAGGACTCAGCGAGTACTTCGGCACCCCCGTCCAACTCTCCGCCGATAAAATCGGCGGCAAACTCACCCTCGCTTTCTACAGCGACGACGACCTTCAACGCATCCTCGACATCCTCGGCGTTTCGCTTTAGCGAGCTCCCCTTCCCTTGACTCTTGTTAGCGGAAAGGGAGATGTGGGGTTGGGGTCAAATGTTCCCAATCAAGTAAACTCGCCCCTCAACAAATGGATCTCACCGCCGGAATCAAAAATAGCTATATGGCCGACGGCCTCACAGACCAACAAGTCGCCGCAATCGCATCAATCAGCGAACTCCTCACCGCGACCGACATGCAAACAATCGTCAACGAAACCGAAGAAGCCAACGACATCTTCATCATTCTCGATGGAAAAGTCCGCGTCACAACGATCCACGGCGACCCAATCGCCCGCCTCCAAAAAGGTGCGCTCGTCGGCGAAATAGCTCTCTTCGGTGAAACCGAACGCTCCGCAACCGTAATCTCCGATGGCGACTCCTCCCTCATCCGAATTTCCGCCAATAAACTCAATGGCCTCATGAACGAACAACCTCAAATCGGCCTCCAAATCCTCCGCAATATCGGACGAACCCTTTGCCAACGCCTCCGCTCATCAAACGTCCAGCTCGAAGCCGTCCTTGGAGTTTTGTAAGCTGAAATTCAACAAGAGTAATTTTTGACGCAAATTGCCGTATGAAAAGTAGCCTTATGTACGACGTCGCAATTATTGGTGGAGGACCCTCAGGATCAACCCTCGCAACTCTTCTAAAAAAGTACAAACCAGAACTTAAGGTTCTCATCCTCGAACGAGAAAAGTTTCCCCGTGAGCATGTCGGTGAGTCTCAACTCCCCCCAATCGGGGCCGTGCTCAATGAAATGGGCGTATGGGACAAAGTTGAAGCCGCCAACTTTCCGATCAAAATCGGTGCCACATATCGTTGGGGCAACACTCGAGACCTCTGGGATTTTGAACTCTATCCTGCCGATAAATTTCGAGATGAACCAAGACCCGCAAAATTTGAAGGACAAAGAACGTCCACCGCATTCCAAGTTGAACGATCTGTCTACGATAAAATCCTCCTCGATCACGCCAAGTCAGTGGGAGTAGAAGTACGGGAAGAAACCAAAGTCACCCAAATTCTTAATGAGAACGACCACATTCTTGGCATCGAAATTGAATCTGGCGAAACCATAGTTGCAAAGCATTATGTAGACGCCAGCGGATCTTCTGGCTTCATGCGCAGGGCTCTCAATATTCCTATCGTCGAACCGAGTTCCCTCCGCAATATCGCATTCTGGGATTATTGGAACAACACCGAATGGGCGTTTTCAGTAGGGACCGGTGGAACCAGAGTTCAAGTCATGAGCCTAGGCTATGGCTGGATCTGGTTTATCCCTATCGGCCCAACTCGCACCTCAATCGGACTAGTCTGTCCCGCAGAATATTATCGACAAACGGGATTAACAAAAGAGGAAGTTTACGAAAGGGCTTTAAAAGATGAACCGCTAATCAATGGACTCATCAAGAACGCAACAAGAGACAATAAAGTCCAAGCAACAAAAGATTGGAGCTATTACGCACAAAGAATGCATGGTAAAAACTGGTTTCTTGTCGGAGAAGCCGCCGGATTTGCCGACCCTATTCTCGCCGCTGGGCTCACAATGGCTCATATCGCAGCAAAGGAACTTGCTTATACGATTCTCGCCATAGAAAACGGTGATCATGACCCAGAGTGGCTGCGCAACCAAATGTCGGAGAACCAGACTCGACGCGTAGAACAACACATAAAGTTTGCTGACTTTTGGTACACCGCTAACGGATGCTTCACGGATATCAAAGAATTTACGCGAGAAATTGCAAGCGATGCTGGCCTACAACTCGATGCCAACTCGGCATTTCAATGGCTGGGTACAGGCGGCTTTATCCATGAACACACCTATACGGGCTTAGCGGGATATACACTCGAAGGTGTCAAAGATACGGTCGAAATCCTCCTACAGGAATCCCCCGATCTCGAAATCAGCAAGTACAATTTCTTCCAATTGAACTTAGATGGGGCGATAGAAGAAAACTTTGCCATTTACCAAGATGGAAAAATATATGCCCAGAAAAGATGGAGGAAAAATGGCCAAACGCTCCCTCAGATGGGTATGTACTTTATCCTAGTACAAATTTTACGTCACAACGGAACTGTTCAGTTTGTGCTCGACAATATCACTCGTGCTGTGATGCAAAAAGGCATCGCAAAAACACAAAAACAAGCTCTTGACTATGGTCTGGCCTTCTTAGAAGCTCTCGTACACTCGGGATGGGTGATTGGTTCATCTCGACACGATCTGCCTAAACTCAAACACGAGCTTCCTAAATGGAAGAACGGTATTCATTTGAATGTCGATACTTTTGTCACAAAAGGTTCGCAGAACTGAGAAAGTCGAAATCGAAAGTCCAGTTACGCTTTGATCATCGGAACAGAGCCGTACTACTTCCA
>JBJXDW010000048.1:0-13032 GCA_046154445.1 Fimbriimonadaceae bacterium
AGTCCAGAAACGAGAGAGAGAACTGCGCCTCCGATGTGGGCGATCATGGCCATTTGTTTTTCGTCTGCAGTGGGTTCCATTAGTTTTCGGTGTTCCTTACGCGAACATAGTGTATCAGGGTTTGGCAAAAATAGGTCTACTCCGTGACAGAATATTGCTATGCGCAAGAGTAATGGGGTTTTGATGACGAATCGAGAGAAGGGTTTTCGGTTATCGAAAGTCGAAACTTCTGCTCCAAATTCGGTTGATCGGAAAGAGGTTGAGGCGGATACGGTGAAGTTGGGTGAACGGATGGAGGAGTTGTTTGACTTGATGTATTTTGCGGGGCAGAATTCGTTTTTGATTGTTTTGCAGGGTATGGATGCAGCGGGGAAGGATGGGACGATTCGGCATTTGTTGCGATTTAGTCACGCGCAGAGTTGTCGGGTTGCGAGTTTTAAGGTTCCTACGCCAGTTGAATTAGCGCATGACTTTTTATGGCGGTGCCATGCGCAGACTCCAGGAAAGGGGGAGATTACGATTTTTAATCGGTCGCATTATGAGGATGTAGGGATTGTTCGGGTGCATGGATTTGTGCCCGAGGAGGTTTGGCGCGGTCGGTATGAGATGATTAATGACTTTGAGAAGTCGCTTGTGAAATCGGGGACGATTTTGTTGAAAGTTTTCTTGCACATTAGCAACGCTGAGCAGGAGGAGCGTTTGATTGAACGGGAGAACGACCCGAATGCGGCTTGGAAATTGAGTGCGGGGGATTGGAAGGAGCGGGAGTTTTGGGATGCTTATCAGGACGCTTACTCGGATGCGATTGGGGAATGTTCGACTGAGGATGCGCCTTGGTTGGTTGTTCCGGCGGATAAGAAGTGGTCGCGGAATTATGTTGTGACTGCGGCAATTGTTGAGTTGCTTGAGCCGTATGAAAAGCTTTGGCGGGATGAGTTGGAGAAAGTTGGAGTAGCGGCGAAGGCGGAGTTGGCAGAATTTCGGGCGGGTCAGGGTTCTTGATAGGATTGATCTGTTAGTGCTGCTGCATTTTAGTGATTGGCATTTCACCCCACCCCTGCCCCTCCCTTGGAAAGGGAGGGATGGTTCCCAGAATTTTTGAGGATTTTTGTAGGAATCACCCTTGGGGAGAATGGAGGGTATGAGGGATTAACTTAGGAAGCGGAGCGAATCAGCTCGGGGATTGTGACGCATTTGAATTTGACTTCATCCAAATGGTTGAGAATTTTTTCAATTGCTTTTGCGGTGTGAGGTTTGACATCGTGCATGAGAATGATTTCCCCTGGGTTGGGTGTGAAACATACATTTTTATAGACGACCTCGGGGTCTTTTGTTGCGGTGTCGGCGGCGGTGGCTGACCAATTGAATGACGCCCAGCCGCGGTGGATAGCATTTTTATTAAGGTAGCTGTGGGATAAACCATATGGTGCGCGAAAGAGATTGGTGCGGATTCCGGTTGCATTGAGGACAATTGCTTGGGTGAGGGTATTTTCGTTCTCGGCTTCAGCGATACTCATCGAGGCGCGGTGAGTGTAGGAGTGGGTGCCGATAGCGTGGCCTTCTAGCACGATCCGTTGGAGAAGGAGTGGATTATTGATGGCGTTTTTACCGAGAACGAAGAATGTCGCTTTCGCGTTGTGGCGTTTGAGGGCATCGAGAATTATGGGGGTGTAGATTGGGTCGGGGCCGTCATCGAATGTTAGGGCGAGTTGGCGTTCAGTGTGGGGGATTCGATGGGTGGTGGTTTTGCCTTTGAATTGGGCTGGGATTTGGTATGTGCCATTGCCCCTCAGTAGGGCTTGGGTGAGGAGGAGGGCGGCGGTCATCGGGGATAGATTCCGGCGTTGACGACTCTGTATTCGTTGTTTTGTTTTTGCAGGGCGATGGTGGCGATGCCTTTGCCCTTTTGGCCTTCGATGTTTAGTGTGATGTAGAACGTTGGAGGTGAAGTTTTTTCCGTTCCTAATTTTGTGATTTCATGGGTTTGGTAGGGGCCGATGACTTCGCTGAGTTTAGTTTTGAAGGCGGGTTCGTTGAATTTTTTTGGATCGGCAAGTTGGGTTGGCTGGCTGTTGGCGGATTGTTTGATGTATTGGATAGCGATGGGGGCAGCTTCTTTTTCGAGGGCTTTGAGGGGGGTGCCGATAAGGTTTTTGGAGATTGGTCCGGCGATGACGAAGAGAACTGCGGCGATGCCAAATGCGGTGAGGGGTATGGCGCAGGATGCGGTTTGGGGTTTTTCGGGTTGTTCGGTCATTCCGCGCTCGGGAGTTGGAGTTTACTGGGTTGGTTCGGGTGGTGGTGGGAGAAGGAGGTTTGAGATTTGTGATGCGAATCCGAATGCCAGCAGACCGACAATGATGCCGATGGTGCCGGTCGTAGTTGAAGGAGTTTCGTTTATTCCAAAATAAGGAGGAAGGGCGTTGCATACGCCAAAGGAAAAAACAATGAGCCCGATTGTGCGCAGGATGACGATGAGCAGGTCGGAGGCCACTAGCTCTTTCTCAATTGCTTCATCGCCCGGGAGCGTGGTTAACAGAATAGGGGGGAGAACGAGGAAAATAAAAATTGCGGCTAGTTCGACTTCTATATTGATATTGGCAATATTTGCGTAAAGTCTTATTCCTTCGATATTCATATTTCCATTTCGCATAAAACTCACGAGGGAAATGAAATCTTGCGCAAGGTCTGCAATTAGTAGCAGAACCATTGAACGAGTCGTAAGATGGATCAACGTCTTTCTTGACACTTAAATTGTTTCCTTTGGCAGCGGGCTGATGAGTAGTGCGATTGGTTTGGCGGTTGTGATTAGACACGCTGAGAATAAAATAGAGATAATGAACATGGCCGGGCTTGAAATTTGACCTGTGACAAAGTGGCTAATGAGTGATATCAGATTATCAAGGAATAATTTGATTGCAATTAGTATGAGGAGTAACTGCATTACTTGCTGTGGCTGAACTTTGGTATTGAGTGGAGTTTCCGGTAGGCCACGGGCGAATTGGTTTTGAGCGAACAATAAGATGAGGATCGCCCCAGAAGCAATTCCAATCGTAAGAAAAATTTGGGTGATTTGGACACCCATTAATAACGAGCCGAATTGCAAAAGGATGTTGAACGCGAAGTTGAACAAGATCACGCGGCAAGCGATCAGCATAATTAGTTTTGGCGTCATTGTGAAAATAGTTTATCTGGAATTGGGGCTCGTTGGTCTGATAGAGTGATTGCATGGGTGGGATGGAGTTAGCGCGTTATGATATTGAGGGGACAGGGAAGTGGGGGGTGGCGATTGCGTTGGCCTGTGGGGCGGTTGTGCTGGGGGTTTGCGTTGTGTTGGCGTTTGCGGTTCGGGAGTATTTTTGGTGGTGGATTGGGGCGGGGCTGGTGGTGTTTTTGGGGTTTGGGATTTCGACAAAGTATGCGCGGGAGTGGCGCGAAGGGAAGTCTTTTGTGTTGATGGAAGATCGGGTTGTGATTTCGATGGCGGACTCTCGGCGGGAGATCCTGCTTGATGAGATTCGGGCGGTTGCGGCGGAACTTCGAGATGATGGTGAGAGTGGGCCCACGGTATTTTATCAATTCAAATTGCAAGAGGAAATTGTCGAAATTGATCAAGGAATAAAAGCGAAAAACTTTGCGAAAATGGTGGCGTCACACCAAGGTCGTAAGCTAGTGAAGTCGGGTAGTCACTGGACATTGAAATTTTATGACCCACGAGACTTTGACTGAGAGTGCGGGGACTCTTTGGTTACGTTATATGCGTTCGTGGTTTGGAATTTTTTGGATTTCTTCCTCTAATCACATTCAACAGAAAAAAGTGAGTTGTCTGGGTCCCCGCCTGCGCGGGGATGACGAAGATTGGGCTTGGTTTTAGATGTCAGAGGTAGTGGATATGCGATGGTTGTCTGAGTCCCCGCCTACGCGGGGATGACGATATTTTGAGTTGGTGGTAGAGGTCAAATGCAGAAGGATTGCGGCGGTTGTTAAACAGTTGCTTTCGAGGAGATGACGTTGGCGTGGGTTGAATATTGCTATTCCCAGTCGGCAGCGAGGTCTTCCCAACTCGGATTTGCCTGTTCGATCAAACGAATCTTCCAGACACGACTCCATTTCTTAAGTTGCTTTTCTCGCAGAATTGCTTCTTCAATTGTTGGAAACTCTTCGTAGTAGATCAGTTTTGTTAACTGATGTGTTTTAGAAAATCCTTTGATGAATTTGGCTTTGTGTTCCGCTATCCTGCGGTTGAGATCGGAAGTCACACCAATATAAAGGGTACCGTTACGTTTGTTCGATAAGATATAGACGAATCCTCCATTGCTCATTGTTTGGATTATGTGTTATCCGCCGCAAAATACTGTTTGTCTGGTTCCCCGCCTTCGCGGGGATGACGATGTTTGGGGTCGGTTTTTGGAGCCAGGGGTTGTGGAAATGCGGAGGTGGTTTGGGCAGTTGCATTCGCGTGGATGACGAGAAGAGGAGTTTGTTGTGAGATTCCCGCCTACGCAGGAATGACATGGCACTTTTCCAAATAGGGATTAGTTTGTGGAGTTTTGTTTTGGTTGGTGGAGATTGATGGTTGTCTGAGTCCCCGCCTTCGCGGGGATGACGAAGAAGGGAGTGTGTGGAGATTGAAAGTTGTTTATGTTCAACCCCTCCCTTTGATCCCTCCCCGATCTTCGGTTAGGGGGTTATTTGGCAGAAATCCGAGTTGAATAATCCTAATTATTCTTCGTCTTCGAGGTAGGCGCCGTCGGGGAGGGGGGTTTGGTATTCGGCGTTACCGAGGACGGCTTCGACTTGCATGACGTCGATGAGGACTTCGCGGGGGCGGGGGCCGTCGCGGGGGCCGACGATACCTTGCTCTTCCATCATATCAAGGAGGCGTGAGGCGCGTTGGAAGCCGATGCTGAACTTGCGCTGGAGCATTGATGTGCTGGCGGAGCCGCGCTCGACAACCCACCGGACGGCTTCATCCCAGTGGTCATCGGAGTTGCCGGATTCGCGCATTTGGTCTTCTTTGTCGCGGATGGCGACTTCAACCGGATTGATGACGTAACTGGGTTTTTCTTGGTCTGACCAGAATTTGCAAACGTCCTCGATTTCTTTTTCGCTGACGTAACAGCCTTGGACGCGGACGGGTTTGGTGGCGTCGATCGGGAGGAAGAGCATGTCGCCTTTGCCGATAAGGTCTTCGGCGCCGACGGTGTCGAGAATGGTTCGGGAGTCGATGCCGGAGCTAACGGCGAATGAGATTCGGCTACTAATGTTGTTTTTGATGGTGCCGGTGATGACATCAACGCTCGGGCGTTGGGTGGCGATGATGAGGTGGATTCCGGTGGCGCGGGCAAGTTGGGCGAGGCGGGTTATGCTGGTCTCGACTTCGTTGCGGCATTGGATCATGAGGTCGGCGAGTTCATCGACGACAACAACGATGTAGGGGAGGCGGTCGGCGAAGGAGGCTTTGGCGTTCCAGCCATCGATGTTGCGGACGCCAGCTTCGCTAAATTGATCGTATCGGCGGTCCATTTCTCGGACAACAGCGCGGAGGACTCCGGCGGCTTCTTTGACATCGCGGACGACGGGGCACATGAGGTGCGGGAGGGTTTCGAAGAGGGTGAGTTCGACTCGTTTGGGGTCGATCATGACCATGCGGAGATCTTTGGGGGTGAGCCGAATGATCAGGGACATGATGATGGTGGCGAGGCAGATTGACTTACCGGAATTGGTGGCACCCGCAACGAGGAGGTGGGGCATGCGCGTGAGGTCGGTGTATTTGGCGACGCCGGCGACATCTTGGCCGAGGGCGATGGTGAGTTTGCTGCCAGTTTCGTGGAATTCGAGGCTGTCGCACATTTCGCGCAGGTAAACCATCTGGCGTTGGGAGGATGGGATTTCGAAGCCAATGGCAGATTTGCCGGGGATGGGAGCTTCGACGCGGACGGATTGGGCGGCGAGTGATAGCGCAACGTTATCGGCAAGATTTTTGATTTTATTTACACGAATCCCGGCACCGAGTGAAACTTCGTATCGGGTGATGGTTGGTCCGTTGGCGACTTCGGTGACGCTGGCTTGGACGCCGAATTGTTCGAGGGTGTCCTCGAGAATTTCGATGTTGCGCTGGACTTCTTTGGGGTCGCGTTTCTTTTTGGTGTCGGGGGTGACGAGAAGGTCGAGCGGGGGGAGGATGTAGCCGTCTTTGGGGGGTTTGGTTTCAAGGATGAAATCTTGCTGGGCTTTTGTACGGTCGGATGGTTCTCGGATGACGGCAGCTTTTTTGATGGGCGGTTGGGGGTCTTGATCCTCGTCAGATTTATTGCCGAGCATTCGAAGGGTTTTTTCGCGGAGGGATTCTTTTTCGTTATCGTCTTCTCGGGCCGATGTGACGATGGCTTTTTGGCGTTGGGTTTTGGCCTCCTCGGGGTCTTTGATGGTGGGAGTGATGCGGGCGAGCAGCTCTTTGAGGGGTTGGTCGATGCTGAGGACGAATCCGATGAGCACCATTGCGATAATTGCGACTATTTTTCCGGCACCGAGGAGGGATGTGAGTCCCCAGCCGACGATAGCTCCGAAGTATCCGCCGGAGGCTTGCATTGCGGTGTCGGTGAAGAAGTCGCCGTTGACAGGTTTGGCGAGTCCGCCTAAGATGCCAAGGAAAATGAGGGTTGCGCCCCATACAAGATGTTGGGCACGAGTTTGGGATTTGCCGGTGATGAGTCCGAGTCCGACGCCGCCGAGGGTGATAGGGACGATCCAGGCTCCGCGACCGAAAAGGAGGCTGAAGAATCGGGCAAGGGAGTCGCCGATGAGGCCGCCCTGACGCATGACGAGGCCGATGAGGAGGACGACTGAGAGGGCCAGGAGGAGTATTCCGGCGATATCAGGAACGCGCTGTGGTGGCGCTTCCTTGGTCTTGCGGCTTCTTGCCATTGACTTAGGTTGTAGTTTGCCCATCCTTGGACTCTGCGGATAGTATAGCAGATTCAGTTTTAACTTGGGATTTTGGGCATAGGGAGTGGGAAAAGGTAACTTTGAGATCAGATGATTCTTTCGGTTCTTATCGGACTACTAGATTTTAATGAATTTGAACGAAAGCCACTTTCGGGTTATAAGATTACGATTGATCCGGGGCATACAAGTGAGAACGGGAAGGGGACGAAGGGGAGGACGCTAACCGAATTGGAGGTTTGTTGGGATATGTCTTTGAGGACGGCGAAGTACTTGCGGCAGAATGGGGCGTTGGTAAAGTTGACGAAATCCTCGGTCGGGGAAGTTGTGACGAATCAAAAACGAGCGGAAATAGGGAATGACTTTGGTTCAGATTTGGTGATTCGCTTGCATTGTGATGCGGCTGACGAGCGGGGATTTGCGACTTATTATCCGAATATTGCGGGGATGGTGCGGGGGGTTAAGGGACCCGCAAAAGATGTGATTGCGAGCTCAAAGCGCTTTGCGAAAGTGTTTCACGAGTCGCTTGCGAAGGGATTGGCGGGGGAGTTGAACAATCGGGGATTGAAGACAGAGCAGTCAACCATGATTGGGGCGAAGCAAGGGGCGTTGACGGGGTCGATCTTTTCGAAGAGGCCGGTGCTTTTGGTTGAGATGGTTGTTTTGTCTCAGCGGGAAGATGAGGATTGGATGGGAAAGGATGGGAATCGCGATTTATATGCGAAAGCACTTTCTTCGGCAGTTAAGGCGGTTTTTAAGAAGTACCCAAGGTAGGACGGGCTTTATTCGCATTGATCGAGGAGGCCGAGGGCACCGAAGCACATCCAGAGCGCGGTACCGCCATGGGACATGAAAGGCAGCCAGAGGCCGACGACGGGGCCAAAGCCGAGCACCATTGCTAGGTTGACAACTGTGTGGAAGGCGAGGACGGCAAATAGTCCAGATGCGACGAGGCGACCGAGTAGGGTTTGGGCGAGATAGACGCGACGCCAGACGAAGAAGAAGAAGACACAGTAGAGACCGACGACTAGGGATGATCCAAAGAATCCGCCTTCCTCGCCGATGACGGAGAAGATAAAGTCAGATTCTTGTTCGGGGATAGCACCGAGTGCTTTTTGTTCGCCTTGGAACCATCCGGTTCCAGTGGCGCCGCCCATGCCGAATGCGAGGGACGATTGAAATTGCTGCATGTCGGCGTTTTGTTTATCTTTTTTGCCGTGCACGTAATGTTGGATTTTTGAATCGATCCGTGCCCGCATGTAAGCCGGCATGACTTTGGTTTGGTATGAGCTGACCCCGAGTACAAGAACGAGAACGATCGTGAGGGGGAAAAACTTCCAAGGGACGCCGGCGGTTATGGCGACGACGAGGCCGAGGAAAAGCAATGCAATGGTTGCGCCGAGGTGAGGCTGGAGCAAAACGAGAGCAAGAATCGGGGCGCAATGGAGGAGCGCGCCGAGATATGTCTTAAGTTCGGTGAGCCGATCTTCACGGTTGGCGAAATAGGCGGCAAGCGTAATCGCGAGGATGAGTTTGCTGACTTCGGACGGCTGGAATTGGAACGATCCAATTTCGATCCACCGCGCGGTCTCGCCTCTGGATTTTCCGAAAAGGAGAGTGGCAGCGAGCAATCCGATGTTTATAATGTATAAGATTGGAGTTGCTGCCTTGAATACTTCGAGTTTTATCTTGTTGCAGATGAAGAAGACGCCGAAGCCAATGGCGGCGAAGATCATCTGGCGGCTCGCGAAAATTGTATGACGGGCGTTATCGATGCTGTATAGGCTAAAAATTCCAACGATCAGGATAGCCAAGGCGGAGAGGATGAGTCCCCAGTCGTGTCCTTTTCCAGAACGCTTCTCAATTGTGAGGCTGCTGTTGTTGACGGCGAGACTCATGCGAATTACTTCGCTTTTGGAGCAATGGCGTCTGGGTCTGAGTTTGTTCTTCTGGGCTCGCGAGTGGAGCTCCCCCAGAGTTCGCGCCGGACAAGGCCGCTGCCAGGCTTGAACCAGAACTTGAGCTTACGAACGGACGGCGTGGCTTTGCCTTCGTAGGTGAGATCGACGGTGATTAGGAGGGCTGAGAGTTTGCCGGACGGGAGATTGAGAATATCGGCAGAAGATGTAATTTTGGCTTTTGCTTTCGTACGGTTTTTGCCGACAATGACGTCCCCGGCCCAATCCCAAGCGTTTCCAACAGTGAGCGGATACTGGATGAGGCTGATAGGAGGATCGTATTTTTCGTGGGCGGTAGCGGCGAAGGAGAACAGATCTTTAGATGAGAAATATTTTTCACTTTCGACATCGACTGGTTCGCCTGACTCTTTTTTAGGGTCGACAATCCACGAGTAGATGATTGAGTTGGAATCTCGCTTTTCTTCTAGTGTTACGGGGATTTGGGTTCCGTTGAGGATAATATTTGCTTCGTTCGGAGGGGCGACATCGGGTTTTAGGTCGTCTCTTGTTCGGAATTCAGTTGCGATGCTGGTTGGTTGGCTGGGAGGAGTTGGTTCGGGAGTCGTTGGCTTAGGGACACAACCGGTGATTGAGATTGCGAGAAATACTAAGAGTGAAAGTCGAACGAGTGATGGCATGGCTTTATGGGAGTTGAATCTTAGTTAATTTACGCTTTCTTTTAGTGGTCAGAGTTCCGGTCTTTCCAATTTCTTCAAATTCGACTAGACCAATTCCTTTTGCGTAGATTGATTTTTGTTCAGATGTTAAGGTGATTCCTGAACCGATATTGATTTTGTAGTTGAGACTGCAACTCACTGCGGGATAACTTTTATCTTGAAATTTGTAGTCGCTTCGAGACTTTGTTTCCCCATCAATGAATGCAAGGGCGGGCGCTCCCATTACGGGGATTTCACCTTGATATATGAAAGATTCGGGATCACGTCCGTAAGCGAAAATGGGATATATGTCCTTAAGAAGCCGATCTTTTTCAATGCCGACAATGAAGACTCGATTGCCATTAACTTGGTAATAAGTTGGGACAGGGGCTGTGCTGTCGACAGAAGTGAGGACTTCAAAGCCTTCTCCTGTCACTTCTCTGATTTTTTCCCGATCGGCAATGACCGGTTCATTTTCATCGATGTATTGCTCTCTTCTCTTGAGAGTGATGGCACCTTTGTAAGTTTCGATGACGGTGAACTTGTAGTTCTTGCCTTTCGAATTGACTTCTTCTTCGTAAACTTTGACCATCCCTGCTCGCAACGGAAAAAATTCTTCGATGGTTGATTCCGAAGAAATGATTGCGGCGGCGGCAAGGAGATTGATCATTATTCAGAAGGGGACGCTTTAGTATCCCCTGAAGGTTTGCTTAGGGTGATGGTGTAGTTCGTTGGCTTGCCGTCGGCACCGTTGGTGCTTACGGTTAATTTTACGGTTCCAGTTCCGGCGGCGTACCAAGTTTTTCCGGTGACCTTTTGGGTTTTGCCTTGTGTTACAAGGGTTCCAGTCATAGAAACAGCAAGACAATCGAATGTGCCAGCGGAGGTGGTTACTTTTTCTTGACCATCTATTTTGTTTGATGCCTTGAGGGTGACTTCGTTCCCGTTAATGTCTTTGAGTTTTTCGGTGATTTCCCACGATTTGCCGATTTCCATTTTTGCGGGAAGGGCGAGCATGGGGGTTTCGAGAGTTTGTTCTCGACTAGAGATCATGTAGACGCCATCATCGCGGACTTCAACGACATCGGTACCGAGGTTTGAGAGAGCTTCGGCGCGTTCGATTGAGAATCGAGGTTTGCCGTCAGATAGACCAAGGTATGTTTCTTTTTGCATTCCCTGGCGTTTTGATCCATTGAGGTCAAAGTCGTATGTTTGTTCGCTTTTGACATCAAGACCGTAGTATTGATAACCTTCATGCTTGAGGTTTGCGGGCACTTCCTGCTTCGTTTCTGGGGTTGTTGACCCAGTTGTACCGGTGTCGCTTGTTTTGTCTGGGGTTTTGATCGCGGGGTTGCTGGGTTGGCATGCGACTAAACCGAGGACGGCGGCGACGATGATTGTGAGAGAAGTGAACCTACGCATTTCTGATCTACTTTGCCTTACTTACTTCGGAACCCTTTGAGTTTCATGGTTAATGAACGACTGAAGTTGTCTTCTCTTTGGGTTGTTTGAACCATACGAACGATACCGTATTTTGGGGCAAACCATGTGGTGTTGAGTATTCGATACTTTTTGCCGGCAGACTCGTAAAGGTAAGCACTTTCTACGGCGAGCGCCTGAATCTGCCCCATGTTTGTGTCTACGGTTTCGATCCCTCGATTTTTGAGGGAGCCTTGGATGTCACCGTAGTCAGGTTTTCCGGTTTCGACGGATGGAAATGGGCCCTTGCCTGCGTATTTAACTTCTTCTTTATTGTTAAAATCTGGGCCGGCCGACAACTGCATCGGATTATAGGCTTTACCGTTGCGAGCGTTGAGCTGAAAGATTCCAGTTGGTCCAACTTGCCATTGCATGGTGTCAGAGACTTTGTTTTGCTCAATCGTTTGCATGGTAACAATTTTATTTTCACCTTGATCTTTAACATCAGTAATTTTGAGGGTCAGTTCAACAGTTCCTCCGGCTGAAAAGGTTGATTGTGCCCCTGGGGTTGCGGGGAACAAATCGGTGACTTTCGTTCCTTCTGGGAATGCTTCTACTTTTGGCGCATCTCCGGGGACGGCAGCTTTTTCTTCGCCCTTATTACATCCAGTGAGGGTCATTGCAACCCCGAGCATGAGAGTTAATCCGATTGTGTGTGGCTTCATTCGTTGTTCCTTGGTATTAGTTTGACTTTTTTAGTTCTTTGATTTCTTTAAGTGTGTCTTCGACCAACCTTTGGTCACGTAGGTCGGTGAGGTCGAGTTGCTTTCCAGCTAGTTCAGTCGTGATTTTTGGGGCAGCGATTGCGACTCCGTTTACAACGACAAGAAGACTTGAGCCCTTTCGGTTTCGGCTGTACTTCCAGAGTCGCTTTCTTCCCTCTTCAGTCATGTTGAGGTGAATTGTGAAGACATCGTTCCCTTTATCATCTTTTCGAACCGTTGAAGTTGCGTTCTCAACCATTGATTCATTGACAAGCACGTCTGCTCCCTGCAAGACTTGTTCCGGTCGCTCCGACATTTGTAATTTTGAGTCTTCGGCGATAAGTTTTTTTAGTTTGAGTCGAACATCTTCTTTAACGGCGGTGCCATCGAGATACTTTTGTGCAACGTCACGGTAGTTGCCGACAATGTATTCGTTTGTTGGGTTAAATCGTTTTTCGATAATGTCTGAAACTTCCTTTGCGAAGACAGGTTGATACGCGATTGGAAGGTTGGCGATGAGGGTCTTGGGTTCACCGGCAATATTAACTCTTACCGGAATGGGGACGTAAATTCTTATGCCACTTGTGATGTTGTCGTATTGAACTTGATCGAGTGGAGTTCCGTCGAGTTTGACATTGAGATCTTTTTCAAGTTTATCAACAAGGATTTTGTCACCATCGAGGGCTTTTTGGATGTTTTCGGCTTGCCATTCGTTGATACCGGGTTCGAGATCATCTAGGTCGATTTTGTTGAGAACGGCGACTAATCTGACGAGGGCATCTTGGTCTCCTTGTAACGATTGGAGGAGTTCTCGCATTGGGATGCGGCGGGCGTCTTCAGATGAGCTTTGTCGATCATCGCTCCCGAATCCGGCTCCGGCTTTATCGACTTTAATGAGTTGAGCGACTGAGTTAGATACGCGGATAGCGAATCCAAGGTCTGTATTCATCGCGACGAGTGTGACTTTACCGGGGATGATTGGCTTTGGATTAAATTGATTAAGTTGGAACTCGCCGATTCCCCATAGCCCGACAAAGGCAGCTGCGATAACAGCGGCTGATGTGAGCATGACTTTGGTTGCGGGTTTCATTTGGTCGATATCCGTCGGCTTTCGTATGGTGCCTGAAGAATTGAACAGTTTACCGGGCACGGATGTTCCCACCTAGCACTTAGAGTTTTGGAAAGGTACGATGAAGCGTATGCAAGTATTTGACGTGGCGGCTCAGATTTATGCCGAGGTTGGGAAGGCAATTGTTGGGCAGAATCGCGCGGTTGAGCAGGCATTGGTAG
>JBJXDW010000049.1:0-21383 GCA_046154445.1 Fimbriimonadaceae bacterium
TCCGGCAGCACTGGTAGCGATGGAGACTGGTTTGCGAGGACGGTCAGAGCGATTGCATTGAGGACTGTCATTTGTTCACCTATTACAAATTGTAATACATAATGATGTGTATGTCTAGGTTCCGTAATTTTTGAAGGATTGGGGCAGTAGGATGTTGGGATAAGGATTGCTGATGCCTAAACGACCGCTTTCGAACTTAGAACTCACTTTTTTAGGATTGACATGGTTGCGGGGGCCATGTACGATTTATTCGGTGATGAAAGAACTATCGCTTTCGGCTTCTTCTTATCATAAAGGGCGAGCGGGAGCTGCTTATTCGGTCTCAAAGCGGTTGATTGAGTTTGGGTTTTTGGAGCAAAGTGAATTGGATTTGGTGAAGGTGACGGTGGAAGGAGAGGCGCAATTGCGTGAGTGGCTCACCGCTCCGGTTCCGATGGCGGACATTGCTCATTCGGCGGACTTAATTCGGCTGCGGTTTTTCTTTTTAGAAGTTGTGGAATTGGATCAGCGGGTGAAGTTTATTGATGAGTGTATTGAGGGATTGCAGGAGTTTTTGAAGACGTGTGAGGGGTTGCTGCCGAAGAATGAGGAGATTGGCGATTATTATGGGGTTTTAGCGACGCTTTCGACGATTTATGAGACTCGGGCGCGGATAGAGTGGTTGCGGACGGTTCGGAAGTGGGTCTTGGATCCGCCGGGTGAAGGGGAGTCGTGGAGTGCGGCGGTTTTGGGAGATATTTGCTAAACTTTAATGGTCAGGCAACAGTAAATTTGCTCCAGTGTATATGCGCTTTTATGAATACGTAGTAACTCAATTTAGAATTGAAATTTCTTCAAGAATTTGATGCATTCGGTCGTGGCGGGAATTGGTGTATTTCAATGATTTCGTCATGGCTCAACTCTAGCATCGTCATAGTTGCGGACTGAAAAATGCGGACATCAAGGTGGAGTCTGGCCATTACCTGAAGAAATGGAATTAGTTCATCGATCTCGTCACTGTTCATTTGGAATGTTTGATCCTTAAGCGGCCAAGATTCATATATCAATGAAGGAGTGAGATTAACCAAATCGGAGGCGTACACGAAATCTAATAGTAAAGAGTCGTCTGAAACCAACATGATCAAAGGACTTGCATCAATGAGATTTCTAAATAGTTCAAGTGCTTGCGAAATTGAACAAAGGGGAGACGTGGAATCAACTGTAATTGAGTGAACTACCTTCTCCCGCTTAAGAGAGTTTTCAGTCCACATTTTGATGAGATTGCCTTCTAGCTCAGTTGCTGTTCTCATATCAATTTAGAACTATTCTGAAGCTACAAAAGCAGTGGTGTTTTTGGTAATTGCAAATTATTCATCAACGGACTTGACTGCTTCCTTTTTCTTTGGCAGGATGTCTTCGCCGAGGATGAAGCGGGCGACGGAGTTTTGGTTGATTTTGTATTTACGGGGCCGTGGGGAGAGGGCGCGGCAGTCGATTTTTTCGCTGAAATCGAATGTCGGGCCGGACTGATTCCAGCTTGCTTTGGTGGTACAGAGCCATTTGTCGTCGTCTCGCTCGGGGGTATCGAGCTTGAAGTGAGCACCGCGAGATTCGTCACGGATGAGGGCGCCACCGACGATAGCTTTGCTCATTTCGATCATGTTTTTGAGGGTGCGGGTGTACGGAACGGCTTGGTTTGACCAGTTGCCGCTGTCGAGGAGATTGCATTGATCGGCGCGGGTAGTGAGTTCGTCGAGTTTGGATTTTGCGCCTTCGAGTTCAGATTGAAGCCGCCAAATTCCACAATAGTTCCACATTGTTTCGCTGAGTTCGGCCCCGAGTTGGTAAGGATTTTCGGCACCTTTAGCGACTTTGAGATTGTTGTATTCAGATTCACGGAATTTTTGGGCGTCATCGGCGAGGGTGCTCGGCAGATCCTCGTGAGACATGTCGAGATTTTTGAGGTAGGCCATTACGCCTTGGGCCGTGAGTTCACCGCCAGTGAGGCAGGTGAGGAGGGCGTTTGCACCTAGGCGGTTTGCGCCGTGATATTGATATTCGCATTCGCCCGCGGCGTAGAGGCCGGGGATGTTGGTTTGTTGGTTTCGGGGGGAATCGGTATCGATTGCAGTGTCGTTACCGGTTGTTTCGTAATCGACCCAGAGTCCGCCCATGGTGTAGTGGACAGCGGGATAGATGCGCATCGGGGTGTCGATGGGGTCTTCTCGCATGAACTTCTCGTAGATTTCGAGAACGCCACCGAGCTTGTCTTTGATGAGATCTCGGGACATGCCTTTTTTGTGGTGGAGGTGGGTGATGTCGAGGAAGACTTGTTGACGACCTTTGTATCCCATGCCTTTGCGGCAGACACAGTAGACGATAAAGCTGACGAGGTCGCGGCTGAGGAGGTTGCCATAGACAGGGTCGAGTTCTTCACAGAAATACCAGCGGTCTTTGTCGGGAATATCGAACGGCTTGCGGGCGTCGTTGACGTCTCGGGGCACCCAGAGTCGGCCACCTTCGCCGCGAACGGATTCGGACATGAGTCGGCATTTATCTTCGCCGGGGACAGCGGTGGGGTGGATTTGTACCATTTCGGGGTTACCATAGACGGCGCCTTGTTGGTAGCAGATACTTACTGGTGATCCGGTGTTGATGATTGAGTTTGTTGATCGACCGAAGACGACTCCATTTCCACCGGTTGCCAAGACGGTGGCGTCGGCGGTGTAGGAATCGATTTTCATGGTGCGGAGATCTTGGGCGACGATTCCGCGGCAGATGTCTTTTTCATCTTTGATCAGTCCGACAAATTCGTTGCTTTCGTATTTTTCGACTTGTCCGCTGGATTCGTATCGGCGGACTTGCTCATCTAATGCGTAGAGAAGCTGTTGGCCGGTGGTTGCGCCAGCGTAGGCGGTGCGGTGCTTGAGGGTGCCCCCGAATCGGCGGAAACTGAGAAGCCCTTCGGCGGTTCGATTGAACGGTACGCCCATGCGGTCGAGGAGGAAGATGATTGCGGGTGCGCGTTCGGCCATGCGCATAACGGGAGGTTGGTGGTTGAGAAAGTCGCCGCCGGTGATAGTGTCTTCGAAGTGGAGGAAGGGGCTGTCGCCTTCGCCACGGAGGTTGACGGCACCGTTGATTCCGCCTTGGGCGCAGACGCTGTGGCTACGTTTGACCGGGACGACGGAGAACAATTTGACTTTGTGTCCCGCTTCGGCGAGTTTCATGGTGGTCATGAGGCCCGCGAGGCCTCCTCCAACGACGATTACGGTTCTTTCTGCAGCCATGATGAGTTCTTGGTTTGAGTGTACCTAGGTTCAGAATGATGGGGCTTTTGGGTTTTGAGCCTCTCATTTATGCGGGAATTTTTAGGATCAATATCTTCTGAATCCAATATGAAATTTGAAAGGTTTGAAGGGGAAAGTTGGATCATGAACGACGTTTTTGGAAAGAAGTTGCAACTTTTCCTTCGGATTGGGCCATGAAATCTTGGTTCAGTTGGACGTATAGTAATAAGTGGCTGTACCGGGTCAGTTTTGCTCTCCCCTTACTGGCAACGGGCAGCCCCTTTATCTGTACCAAGTGCTCCGCTTTACACTTTTGTTCTTTCGAGGAATGCATAGGCGTTGTGGGCGTGGATTGATTCTTCGTTTTCAACTTCGATGCTGTATTGGGTGATGCGGGGGTCGGAATCGAACTTGATTGCGACTTCGCGAACCATATCTTCGACGAAGCGGGGGTTTTCATACGCAGTTTCGGTCACAAATTTTTCATCTGGTCGTTTGAGTACGGGGAAAAGCGCACAACTGGCAGATGATTCGATCATTTCAATGATTTCTTCTAGCCAGACATGGTCGTTGGTTTTGACTCGAACACTCACCCAACCGCGTTGGTTGTGGGCACCGTATTTACTGATTTCTTTGCTGCACGGACAAAGGGTTGCGACGGGCACTTTCATGAACAGTGTGACGTCGAACGCTCCGTTGATTTGAGCGTCGAATCCGCAGTCGAACTGCATCATTCCGGTTTTGCCGGTGACTGGTGCGGCTTTTTCCATGAAGAATGGAAATTCGACGACGACATGGGCTTTTTCGGCTTTGAGTCGATCTCGCATTCGTTCGAGAAGTCCGGGTAGGGCTTGAACGCTGATCTCTTTCTTGTGCTCATTGAGAACTTCCAGGAACCGGCTCATATGGGTGCCTTTGAATTCACTGGGGAGATCGACAGTGAGGGTGAAATCGCCTATTGTGTGCTGGCGTTCATTGGCTCGATCGAGTACGACGATGGGGAACTTTACTTTACGGACACCGACACGATCAATTGCGATATTGCGTTGATCGGGGGTCTTTTGAATGTCGGGAAGGGTTTGGTTGGCGGTCTCGCCGGGGTGATCCATAGTTTTTCGTCCAACGGGGCAGTGTTTGAAACCTCAATAGGTTACATGGTTAAGTTACGCCAGTCAATAACTGAACGTTAGTTGGTTGAATGAAATCATTTCATTTTTTTCTGAAACTTGCCCAGTGGTCCCTGTTTCAGTCAATTCTGAGGCCGCTAAATGCTGATTCAAGGAGTTCTAGGGTGTGCAGGACGCGGATGGGATGGTCATGTTCGCGATTAGCTTGTTCGATCCAGGATTGGCAGCCGGGGTTGCCGGTCACGAGGATTGGGGCTTTGGTTTTTTCAACATTGGCCCATTTCCGGTTAAGGAGATCGCGGGCCATCTTGGGTTGGAAGACGTTATAGGTTCCAGCTGATCCGCAGCAGAGGTCGGCTTCGGGAAGGGGAATGAGGGTGAGTTTGGGAATGCTTTGCAGGAGGTCTTTGGGAGTTTGGGAGATTTTTTGTCCGTGGATGAGGTGACAGGCTTCGTGGTAGGTGACGTTGACTTCTGGGAGTTTGTTGCTGCTTGCGAGGAGGTTGGCGAGGCCATTTTGTTTTAAGAATGTGGTGGAGTCAAAGGATCGGCTTGCAAAGTCTTCTAATCCTTTGCCGATGATCGTGCCGTACTCTTTGATTGTGCTGCCGCATCCGGCGGAATTGATGATGATTGGGAGGTTATCGGGCATAGCTTGGGCTAAAGATTGTGCCCGTGATTCGGCTTCAGGAAGGTATCCGGCGTGAGCATGGAGGGCACCGCAGCAGTGGGCCTTGGATTCGCGGACTTGGTAGCCGACGCGGCGGAGCAGGCGACGCGTAGCCTCGTGGACTCCAGGATAGAGGACTTGCATCACGCAGCCCTCGAGCAGGTAGACATCGCCCTTGATTGGAGGGAGTTCGTGAGTCGGGATGGGTGGCCAAGGGTTGAGTTCGGGGAGTTGGGGGGATTCGGCTTCTGCTGGTTGTCCACTAAGGATTTGGGATAGGAAACCAGGGATTTTTTTTGAGGGAAGAAAGCTACTCAAAGTGAGTTGAAGGCGGGTGAGACTGGGGTGGGTGAGGTTGGTGACAAACTTTTTTTGCGCCGAGTTGCCGTTTATTAGTTGAGATTGTTCGCGGGCGAGTTCGAGGATTTTGCCGTATTGGACTCCAGATGGACAAGCAGTTTCGCAGGCTCGACATCCGAGGCAGGTGTCGATAGCTTGGTGGGTTGAGGGGCTCCAGCTTTGGGTTTCATCGGCTTCTCGGGCGAGGGTGATGCGTCCTCGAGGGGACTGGCTTTCGTCGCCGGTGAGGATGAACGTAGGGCAGGACTCGATACAGAAGCCGCAGCGGATGCACTGAGATGTGAGGTCGCTGAGCTTAGACATGCCGTAGATTCTACAGCTTTACTGTTCGTTTTCGAGCTTTTGAAGCGTTTTTAAGAATTCAAGGAGTTCTTTGGCTGCTTCTCCTCCGGCTTCGGCATGACGGATGAGGGGAATGCCATGAGGGCCTTTGCAGTTGATCATTTCGGGATAGCGAATAAGGATGGGTTTAACGATGTCGATATGACCAAGCATGGTATGGATGAAGAGGTCGGTTCTTGCGCCTTGGGCGATCAGGTATTCGGCTATTTCACGATTTCCCGTATGACCGGCGCCGCCGATGGCGGTCTCGAAATCGCCATTTTTCCAATCCCAAGTTGCATTTAACAGGGAAGGTGTTTCAGCTAGTAGGTCTTTGACGTCTTGGAATTTGCCATGAGCAGCGCCGACGAATTTCTTGACTAAGTCGTCAGGCAAAGGGGGCTTGGGGTCTTGAGGTTCGGCATTGAGGATTGCGGGCATAGTGATAAGGGCTCCAGTTGTGGTGGCGAGGAATTTGCGGCGGGTGAGAGCATCTTTCATAGTCGATAGAATATGGGGTTTTGTAGGGAGTTGATTATCTCGAACGCGCATAATTTGGCGAATAATTGTAGTGGGCTTTAAAAAGGCGGGCAAAAGTGGGATAACTGGCGAAACCACATTTTGCGGCGACGGTCTGGAATGGGAGATTTGTGCCACGGAGTAAGTAGTGAGCAAAAGACAATCTTGCGGCGAGATGCCATTCGGTTGGTGACATTCCGAGATCGCGTTTGAAGATGCGTCGGAACTGCGACCCGCTGAGTGAAAGCTGTTGGGGGATATGGGCAATTGCTTGTGGGTTCACTAGTTGCGATGCGAGTGAATCACAAGCGGACGAAACTCGGGTGTCTTTGAATTGGTTGTTCAGCAGTTCTTGTTCGATGAGATTAGTGACGCCTCGTGTGTCGTATTGCTTTTGAGATTTTAGAAGCGCCAGTCTGAGCGTTTCGGCATAGACAAAGATAGAGTCAATGGGCGTGAAGATTCGACGACCTTCGGGGAATTTGATGAAGTCATCAAAAATGAGGACAAAAACTTCGGCATTTCCTGTTGGCTCCTTGGCATACGATACTGGTTCGTTATGCCGAGTGAAAAAAAGATTTGCCTCTGTGAGAGGGTAGGTTTTGCCGCATATAGTGATTGTTCCTTGCTCACCCTTGGACCAATGAAGACGGTTTCCTTCGGTTGATTCGAGGCGGTACTCGGTCATTCGGTTGCCTTGGTAGACGCTGGCGCTGACGTGATCGCCGAGTGTGAAATGCTTGTAAAGGATGCCGGTTTCTACTAGGAGTTGTCGATCTGGAATCGTGGACACAGACTTGGGGATTGGCTGTTTAGACATCGCACTTGTGAGATTTTGGTTTGTTGGTATTGATTGCGAGAGGTTTTAGAGTTATGACATATTAGGCAGCTTAGTCAGGGGTTGGTAAACTTGATGTTCTTGTGGCCCCGTAGCTCAGTGGATAGAGCACCAGCCTTCTAAGCTGATGGTCGCGCGTTCGAATCGCGCCGGGGTCGCCATATTATTTTAGAGCATGTCGATAATTTTTTGAATGTTTTGTTCGGGTGGGCGTTCGCCGCTGATGATGAGATTCGCATGTTGTTTTGATGGTTCGATGTAATTTTGGAATCCAGGGATGGCGGAGGCTTGGTAGTAGGCGAGGATTTCTGTGGGAGTGCCTTTTTGGTTGGCGGTGTCGCGGGCGAGGCGGCGTTGTTGGCGGATTTCGGCGGGGCAATCGACGAAGATTGTGAGGGTGGCAAGCTGGCGGAGCTCGGGGTACGTGAGGGAGAAGTGGCCTTCGATGATTCTAGGTTCGCGGATTTGGTTGATTTCTGCGAGGGCTTTTTGGAGATTGATGGTTTGGGGGTGATTGCAGTCGAAGAGGAGTTGTCCGTTGACTTCGATCATGGGTGCGTTTGGTTCATCGCGGCAGAAGAATTGATCGAGGTTGATGGGGGTTGCGTTCAGTTGTTCGGCGAGGGCTTTGGTGAGAGTGGATTTTCCGGAGCATGATCCGCCGCCGATGAGGATGGTCATTGAATTTGATGATAGCAGTCCCCGGGCTGTGTTTTACTCACCCCCGGGCCATCGAGCCGCGGCAGATGGTTATTGGTTTGGAGTATTCAGAGGCTAGAGTTTGATTTCAGACGGTTTGGGGTTTCGCAGAATTTTAGGAATTCTTTATCGTAGAAGTGACCATGCGCATTGGGATTTTGTTTTTGACAGTTGGGGTTGCGGCTCTGGGTTTTGGTGACGAGACTAAGCCTTGGAAACTTGACTTCGAGATTGGGGCAGCTTATTTGAGCCGGAATGATGTTCGGATTCCGGGGGATATGGGGACAAAATTTTCATTTGGGGATTTGATTGGCAAGGGCAGAGTTTTGACAGCGCGGATTGATCTGACTTTTGAGCGGGGGACAGGGCCGGGGTGGCGGGTGCTTTATGCCCCACTGGTGGCGAGCGGGTCGGGAGAATTTGGCTCTGCGGTTGATTTTGAGGGGACGACATTTGCGGCTGGAGTGCCGACTGACGGGCGATATCAGTTCAATAGTTATCGGGCAACTTATCGGAATCGGTGGAAGCAAGGGCCGACTTCAGACTGGAGGATTGGGGGGACTTTAAAAGTGCGGGATGCAGAGGTTCGCATTTCGCAAGGCGGGGTGACGCGGAGCAACAAGAACGTTGGTTTTGTGCCGCTGTTGCATGTTTATGGCGAAGAGAGGCTTGGAGATCGGTGGTTGTTTACGTTTGATTTTGATGGACTGGCGGCTCCGCAGGGTCGGGCATTTGATGTTTCGACGAGATTAGGGTATGAGGTGTCGCCGGGGTCGAGTGTATTTTTGGCTTATCGGACTCTGGAGGGCGGTGTGAGCAACGATAAAGTGTTTAACTTCTTTTGGGGGAATTCGGTGGTGCTGGGGTGGTCGGCACGGTTTTGAGGCGGGTTTGGTCATCATCAACAAGCGAGTGCCTTTGAGAGATAGATCCTTTCCTTTGGTTAAAAATGTTGGATCCCGGATCAAGTCCGGGATGACGATGTGAGCATTATCCTTTTAGGCCGCTGGTAGCGATGCCCTGGATGAACTGTTTTTGGGTGAAGAAGAACAGGATGATGATTGGCGCGACCATCATTGTGCTGGCGGCCATTTGAAGGTGTATGGGGGCACCGCCGGCTTGGGAGCGGAACGCTTGGAGGCCGATGGCTAATGTATACGCCTTTTGATCTTGGAGGTAGAGGAGAGGAGCGAGGAAGTCGTTCCATGTTCCCATAAAGCTGAAAAGCGCGACGACGGCGAGGGCGGGTTTGGCGAGTGGGAGGATGACTTGTTGGAAGATGCCCCATTCGCTACAGCCGTCGATTTTAGCGGCTTCGGACAGTTCGAATGGAATGGTGCGATAAAACTGCCGCAAGAGGAAGATGTTGAATGCTCCGGCGAACCAGGCGGGAATCCAAAGGGGGCGGAAAGTGCCGACCCAACCGAAATCTTTGAAGAGGCCAAATAGGGGAACCATCAGAACCGGGAACGGCACCATCATGGTGGCGAGGGTGATGGCAAATGCGAGGTCGCGGCCGGGCCATTTGAGGCGGGCGAATGAGTAAGCGACGATCGCGTTGCTGACGACGGTTCCGGTAACGCTAAGGATTGCGATGAGAATAGAGTTTCGCAGGTAGATCAGCATTGGGGCTTGGCCGTTGAGCTGTTCTTTGCCATATTCCCATGCTTTTTTATAGTTTTCTGGTTGGGTGGGATTGGGAATCCAGACGGGCGGAAATGCGGCGGCCTGAGTTTCGGTTTTGAACGAAGTGGAGATCATCCAGATGAGGGGGATGAGGAAGACGACGGACAGGAGGATCAAAACGACATGGACAATCGCGACGTTGGTGATGTTTTGGTGCTTGAGGGTTTTTTTGGCCATGGTCGTCTTAATTTGCTTCGTAGTGGACTTTTCTATCCATGTATTTGATGGCGACGAATGTGAGAACGAGGATGATGAGGAACATGATCCAGCCCATTGCGCTGGCGTATCCCATGCGGTTGTCACGGAAGGCCGTGTCGTAGATGTACACGCTGAAGAAGTAGGTTGTGCGTTCGGGTGATCCCCCGGGGAACATGATGTAGGGTTGGGCGAAGACTTGGAACGAGCCGATGATGCTCATTACGACATTGAACATGATGACGGGGCTGAGAAGAGGGAGGGTGATTTTCCAGGTTTTGCGGAGGGGTGATGCGCCATCGAGATTGGCGGCCTCGTATAGTTCAACGGGCACTTGCTGGAGTCCGGCGAGATAGATAACCATCGCGTTACCGACGCCCCAAGTGGACATGACGATGAGGACATTTTTTGCAAGATGGACGTCGCCTAGCCAGTTGGGTTTAACGTGAAAGATAGGTTCGATGAGACCGTTGATGATTCCGGATTCGCCATTGAAGAGCCAGAGCCAAAGGATAGCGAGCGGTACGACGGGAACGAGGGAAGGAAGGAAGAAGAAGGTTCGGTAGAAGGCTTGGCCTTTGACTTTTTGGTTTAAAAGCAGTGCGAGGCTGATGGCGACGATTGTTCCGATGGGGATGGCGAGAAACGCATAGTAGAAGGAGTTGCCGAGGCTTTTCCAGAACAGTTCATCTTTGAAGAGGTCTTGGTAGTTTTCGAATCCGATCCAGACAGGAGGGGTGAGGATTGTGTATTCAGTGAAGCTGTTGTAGAACGATTTAAGGAGGGGGAATAACAGAAAAATTGAGAATCCTATAAACCACGGGGCGGCGAAGAGGAGGCCGGATTTGGTTTGAGAAGTGAGTTTGGAATTGCTCATTCGGCCATGTCCTCACTTTCTGGAATGATGCCGAGGGCGCGTTCGTGGCGAAGGCATTTATCGAGCAGGGGTTGCATTTTATTTTGAACGTCGAGGAGGGCTTGTTCGGGAGTTTTTGATCCGCTGTTAATGCTTTGGGTGGCAGTTCGGATTTCGTCGCCCCACTGCGCCCAGATTGGAGTTTTGGGAGTAGCGAGAGTATTTTTGGATTCGGCAAGCTCTTGGAAGAGGCGGATATTGGGATTGGGGTGATTTTCGAGGAATCCGGGGCTCACACTAGAAAGCGGAGAGTGTTTCTTTTGACCAAGGCAAAGCATTTCCATGGCTTCTTGGGTTTGGAGATACTTAAGAAATTCAAATGCTTCTTTGGGGTGCTTAGCTCCAACAGGAATGACGAGGATGTCGAGATCGAGGAGGGAGGAGTTCGCCATTTCTGGGTGGTCGGCGGGATAGGGGAAGGGGGCGGCTCCCCAGTTGAGTTTGGGGTTTTGTTTTTCGATAAAGTTCGCCATCCAGACGCCTTGAAGAACGCAGGCGAGTTTGTTATCCATGAAGGGGTTTTGGGGCGAATTGAATGTGCCGAAGCCTTCTTGGAAGGATTGCACGGTGCCGCTGCCGTATTGCTTGGCGAAGCTGCCCATCCATGTATAACCCTTGACGATATTGGGGTCGTCCATTGTAATCTTGTCGACGCCATTCCAGAGTTTGCCGCCGAAGATTGGCCCCCATGCCCACGGCCACCAGCCGGGTTCGGTTGGAAGGAATCCCATCTTTTTGATGGTGGATCCGTCTTTTTTGAAGATTTTCTGATCAAGTTCGGTGAGTTCTTCGATCGTTTTTGGTGGATTTTCTGGATCCCATCCAGCTTCTTGCAATAGATCTTTGTTAAAGTGGAGTGCGGTAGAGGCAGGGGTAGTGGGGAGTGCCCAAAGTTTGCCTCTGTAGGTGCAGATATCGTAATACTGGTGGATATAGTCGTCGCGCTTGATGCCGGCTTCGTCGGCAAATGCGTTGAGCGGCATGACCGCGTTGTTGTAAGCGTATTGGGCAACATTTGGGCCGTAGAGTCCGGCGAGGTCAGGAGGGATTCCGCCACTTGTGGCGAGGAGGGTTTTTCCGGCAATATTGGGAACGGAGAGTACTTTGACAAAGATTTTATCTTGGGAGTTATTGTACTTCTCGACCACTTTTCGCATGGCCTCGAATTCAAAGTCGCTCCACTTTTCCCAATAGGTTACAACGACGCGCCCATCGGTGCGAGTTTCGGGCTGAATGATTTGTTCGCTCGTGAACACCGCCCATGCCAGGGCGGCGACAATTGCGATCCAACCGAATGAGGCTAACTTCATCGTTGTGGATGTTAGATTAGCACGGTTGGGGGGCGTCTTCGCCTGTTTGAGGTTGGAAAAAGTGGTTAAACTGCCCGCGTGACGATTGATGTTGCGGTTCCGCTTTTGATAGCGGCATTGGCAGGATTTGGGGCGGCGGCGGTGAACGCGGTTGCGGGGGGAGGCACCCTTATATCGTTTCCGACTTTGATGTGGTTAGGTTTGCCGAGCAAAGTTGCCAACGCGACGAATGCAGTGGCGTTGTGGCCAGGGTCAGCGAGCGGGGCTTTGGGGTTTCATAAATATTTTGCGGAGACGAAGGATCAGTTGAAGGCATTGTTGCCGCCAACGATTATTGGGGCGGTTTTAGGATCGTATCTCTTGGTTGTGACGAGTACGAAGGTCTTTGATGCGGTGGTGCCATTTTTGATTTTGGGTGCGACTTTGCTGTTGGCGTTTCAGGGGAAGATCAAAGCGGCGGCCGATCATGCTGAGTTTAAGTTGAAGCCGTGGCAAGTGGCGATATTGCAATTTTTGGTGTCGCTCTATGGGGGTTATTTTGGGGCGGGGATGGGGATTATGATGTTAGCGGTGATGTCGCTTTATGAGGGCATGGATTTGCATCGATTGAACGCAGTGAAGAATTGGTTGGCGGTAGTGATTAATATGGGGGCAAGCGTCATTTTGTTGAGTAAGGGGCTTGTCGATTTGAAGTTTGCTTTGGCAGTGATGGTAGGGGCGTTGTTTGGGGGGTACGTTTCGGCTCATTTTGCGCAGAAGGTAAAGTCGGAAAAGTTACGACCGTGGGTTGTGATTTATGGATTGGTGATGGTTGCGTATATGTTTTGGAGACTCTTGAAATGAACGAGAATTGGGGGCTTGTGGTACCGGCGGGAGGATTGGTGAAAGATCCTCTGGCGACGGCTTTGGGCACGCCGAGGAAAGCTCTGGCGGTTATTGGAGGTTCGCACTGCGTGGTTCGGACGATTGATGCGGCGCATTCGGCAGGTTTTCGGAAGATTGCGGTGGTGAGTGGGGAGGATGTTCGGGAAGTGATTGGAGATGATTATTTTGTGATGGAGGGAGCGGGGCAGATTGAGAATGCAAAGCGCGGGGTGGAATTTATTGAGGGGTGTGATCGGATTTTGTTTATGCCCGCGGACACTCCGTTTTTGAAGCCCGAGTCGATTCAGCATTTTGTGGAGGCGGTGGAAAAGCGGATTGTTGGGACGGGTGATCATTGGTTTGCGGCGGGGCTTTGCCAATACAAAACATTTTTGGAAATTCTGCCGGGATTTGAGCATCCGCATATTAAGTTGAAAGACGGCGATTATATGAGTGGCGCGTTTTATGCGACGAGTCGGGCGGGGTTTTTCCAGGCGGCGGAGCAGTTCCGTGGGTTTTCTGATAATCGCAAGAATCAGCTAAAGATGTTGATGCAGATCGGTATTTGGCCCTTGATTAAGTATGTATTTCACCAAGTTTCTATGACCGAGGCTGAACAAAGACTAGGGAAGTTTTTTGGAGGGACGGCAGTAGTGGTGCCGGATTGTGATCCGTGGTCAATGGCGGATATTGATACGGTTGACGAGTATCAGCGACTGGTTACGGAAGCTGGTCAAGGCAGCTAAGCGCGGCTACGAGGGCACCGGCGGCTTCGCGGCCTTTGTTACCGAGTTTGAGTCCAGCACGTTCAAGGGCTTGCTCTTGGGTTTCGGGGGTGAGGATTCCCCAGGTGATGGGTTTGCCGGTTTCCATTTGGAGGCCCATTAGGGCGGAGCCGACGTCTCCTGCTAGGAGTTGGGCGTGCGTGGTTGCGCCTTGAAGGATGCAACCGAGGGCAACGACTCCGTCATGGTTTTGAAGCAATTTCTTAGTGATAACGGGGATTTCCCAGGTTCCGGGAACGAGGACAACGGTTATTTCGGGGTTGCCACTGGATTCGAGGGTGGAGAGGGCGCCATCGAGGAGGGCGTTGGTGATGAGCTCGTTCCATTGGCTAACGACAATGCCGATTTTTTTGCCTTTGGCGTTCGAGTTGCCTTGGATTCGCTTCATTACGCTATAAGTATGGGCGAAATTGGTGAGAGTTGGAGTGGACCGTTCGGGGTTTTGGGTTCGGCGAGTACACTCGGCGTCGGCAAAATCGGATGTTAGATAAGCTTACAGAGATCGAGAGGAAGTTTGAGGGGGTTCAGGAACGCCTGATGGATCCTGATGTTTCCAGCAATCCAGCGGAGCTCAAGAGTTTAGGGAAAACGCGGTCGGACTTGGAGCCAGTTGTTGAGACGATTCGCGAATACAAGTCGGTTTTGCAGCAAATTGCGGAAGCGGAAGAATTGGTTGGGGACAATGAAATGAAAGAGTTCGCTTTAGAAGAACTTGATCGATTGCGACCGCTTGTCCCGGGTTTGGAAGAACGCCTCAAGTTGCAATTGTTGCCGCGCGATCCGAATGATGATAAGTCGGTAATTATTGAGATTCGACCTGCGGCGGGGGGCGACGAGGCGGGATTGTTTGCGGCGGAGTTATTCAGGATGTATACGCGGTACGCGGAGCGGAATAACTGGAAATATGATGTGATTGAATTTGAGGAGACGGGGATTGGGGGGGCGAGCCGGGTCACATTTACGATAGACAAAGAGGGGGCGTTTAGTCAGTTGAAGCACGAATCGGGGGTGCATCGGGTTCAGCGGGTTCCGGCGACAGAAACGGGGGGTCGGATTCATACGAGTACAGCTACGGTGGCGGTAATGCCGGAAGCGGAGGAAGCGGAAGTTGATATTAAGAGTGATGATATTGAAATTTCGACGTTTCGGAGTTCGAGCGCAGGTGGTCAGCACATGCAAAAGAATGAGACGGCGATTCGGATTGTGCATAAGCCGAGCGGGATTGTCGTTACTTGTCAGGATGAGCGGAGCCAACAGCAGAACAAACTGCGGGCGATGAGTGTTTTGCGGACGAAGCTTTATGAAGCAGAGCAGGAACGAATTGCGAGTGAGCGGGGAGAGTTACGTCGTGGGCAGATTGGGAGCGGGGATCGGAGTGAGAAGATTCGGACTTATAATTTCCCTCAAGATCGATTGACAGATCACCGGATTGGGTTGACTTTGCACTCATTGCCGCTGATCATGGATGGTGATATGCAGAAAGTGATTGATGCGTTGGTGCAGGAGCACCAAGCGCGATTGCTCGCAGAAGAGCAAGATTCCAACGTCTAACCTAGTAATTATTTTGAGAACGCCCTAGGTGTTGTGCGGAACAAGTAGTTCGGACAAGAGGGATGAAAAGAGGCGTTTTATCAACATTGACGTTGTCGTGTTTAGCGGCAATGAGTTTTGGACAAGTGACGGGATTGGTTTCCATTCCCACTGCAGATGTTATTGGGCACCGAGAGGTTGAGCTCGGATATAGCATCGCCGGCATGGATCACAGTATTTCTAAAGAATATGGCCACAGTGCCTATATTCTTGCGGGTGCTTTTGATCGCTTTGAGATTGCCGGTTCGACTGACTTTTTAGGAGGGCAAGGATGGGGATTCAAGTTCGTTCCATTTCGCAGTTCGGACGATAAGATTGCTATTGGTCTGGGTGCACAAAACATAAATGGCGGGCAATCGGACTTTTTTGCGATGGGCCGATACAATTGCGGTAACGCAAACTTCCATTTAGGCTGGACTCGAGATAGTGACCACCGGGGATTATTAGGTGTCGATTATTCGTGCGATCGTTGGACGTTTGGTGCAGATTATTCAAGCAATGCTGATGGCGCTACTTGGATTGGGGCGTGGTACGACTTGGGGGAAGGATTTGCGGTAAACATTTCATTTGGTCGACCGACAACGCGGAGTGATGGAGACCAGCATTCGATGATGCTGATCTACGGCACTCGGTTTTGAAAGGCTAATTAGTTTTTGACAGCACTGATTGTAAGGTGGATTTTTCCGCCTGCGATCAGTGTTGCTTTTTGATTTTCGCTGAGGTTAAGTTCAACTTGGTCACCATCTTGGTGAAAAGCGGGGGTGTTTGCCATTCGCGAATGGTAGGGGCTGAAGTCGATGGTTGCGACTTTACCATTGGTTTTTACTGTCCATGATTCGGTCACACGAATTCCCCGACGACCGAGGTTAGTCGTAGTTCGGTGTAGGCCAGTGATTTGAACCTTGGTTGTATCAATGAATTGTGCAGTTGCAGCGAGTACTAAATTGATCATGGCGTTTCTCTTTCATGATTACGCACAATTCATGCCTAAGCATAATTTTAGCAAGAAATAACACTATTGAGAAGTTGAGCAGGTGCCGATCAAAGTTTTGTGAAACAGTTCTTTGCACGGTTTATGAACCTAGGATTGGCAGTGAAATTTGGCATAACGCTAGCCGTTTGCATGGCCCTGATCGGCGCGATCGCGGTATCGTCGCTCAACAAAATCAATGCCAGTACGCAACGGGCCGAAACGTTGAAATATGAGATGGCCGAGGTGTCGCGACTAGTGGGCGAGGCGAAGGAACACAGTGATGCGATGGATACGTACCTTCTCCAGTATTTGCTACTGAAAGATCCGAAGAGCGTTGAGATCAAAGAAGAGCATGACGATGCTTTTGTCAAAGTTATTGGGGAAGCCACTACTCTCCTGAAGGCCCTTCCTCGTACAACGGGTTTGATCACGCAGTTTGAAGAATTGGAAGCGTACGACGACAAGGAGTGCAACGACCGCGAAAACGCGATGGCGAAGATGGCTGCCTCAGGCGACTTTGAAGGGGCAAAAAAGATCTATGTCGATGAGTTTAAGCAAGCCCGTGCCGGCATCAACGAACGGGTTGCCAAATTGATTGAGACCACACAGGAATATGTCAAGTCAGAATCGAAGCGGATGGGAAGCGAGCGATCCGAGCTAACGGGTTTTTCGGTGGCGGCAATGGTTGCAAGTTCTGTTCTTTTGTTGAGCTTTGGGATTTGGCTCTCACGCCTTTCCACCAAGCCGGTGAAGGAAGTTTCACAAGCCCTTGAGCTGTGGTCGCAAGGCGACGTTTCGGCTGAAATCGCCTCTTCGAGCGAAGACGAAATGGGGCAGATGGCGGCGACGTTTAACCGCGCTAAATCGAAGATGGCGGACGCAATTCATTCTGCGGGTTTGCAATCGAAGCAACTTTCGTTAAAATTGACCGACCTCATGGGAGCAGTTGGCTCGACGGTCGAAGGCGGCACTACCACGTATCAGGGGTTAAGTGATGTTGTGGAATCGGCAAAGGAAGGCGATGCGGCGGCAGGTCGGGCCAGCGATGCAGTTTCAAGTTTGGCGAGGATGGTCAGCGAGATGGCGACGGCTTCGCAACAATCTGCGGAGGCTACAGAACGGTCGGCAAGCCGGGCAACAGATTTGGTTGAAGCATCAAAGGAACTGCAAGAATCGATTTCGACCGTTGAGGAATCTGCTGGTGAAGCGAACTCGCTTGGTGCACAGGCTGGTACTACCTTAAAGCAGGCTCAGGCAGCACTTAACGATATCAGTAATAAGAGCGAAGAGGCAGTAGGCCAGGTTAAGGATTTGCGCGTTACTTCAGAATCGATTGGTGCCATTGTTGAGACGATCAGTGGAATTGCGGAGCAGACCAATTTGTTGGCATTAAACGCAAGTATTGAAGCGGCTCGAGCGGGAGAACATGGACGTGGATTTGCGGTTGTTGCTGAGGAGGTTCGAAAACTCGCTGAGCAAAGCGCCCAGTCGGCAACAGAAATTCACGAGTTGATTCAACAAGTTCGAAAGCAGACTGAATCTGTCATGACAGCGATTCAATCAGCATCAACTTCGGTTAATGATGGGGTTGAGCGGTCGAATGAAGCATTTGTATCTGTGGACTCGCTTATTGAGTTCATTGAATCAATTCAGAAATCGGCAGAAGTGGCGAAAAAATTAGTTGATCGAAACATGGCCTCGATTGAAGAGACTGGAGATGACTTTGCTCGACTAGCTGCAATTGCGGAAGAAGCGTATGCAACGGCACAAGAAATGTCTGTTAATGCCGATGATGTTCAAAGAAACGTTGAAGCGGTTGCCCAAATTGTTTCGGACAACGCTCGAACTGCAGACTCAATCTTGTTGGTCGTTGAAAAGCAAAGCCAACAGCTTGAAGATATGCGCACTGAGTTCATTGCAATGCAACAAAACACAGATGAAGTCGTGAACGATTTGAGTCAGTTCGTGAATCTTGACCGAAAGGTTGCTTAATCATAGAGGAAGTAAGATTTCCTTCTGATTTTGAATTCATCGACATCACTTTTCCAAGAAGCAATGATTTCATCTGGAGTCTTGCCAATCTTCAACATGGCTTCCAAGTGGGTTGTTCCGCTCAACTTGCTTAGCCAGTTGCTGTTGAAGAAACGAAGTCGATCTATGCCAGTTGTTTGATTGTAGAAGCTGTGAAGCAAATGGACTCCAATCTCGACTGGACTCACTTTTGCTGGATCAGTGATCTTGATTTGAATTGCCGGAAGGATTTGGTTTTTGAACCTCGGGTTTTCAGACATCCCGGCGATGGATTCTGGTTTTATGGTGAAGGGTTCGAAACTGAGGCCAGGGAGGTGCTTTGCATTAAGGTCAGCGGCGGTTTTTTCAGCGTCGATATAGGGGGCGCCGACTTGGAGAAATGGCGATGTGGTGCCACGGCCCTCGCTAGCGTTGATTGCTTCGAAGAGGCAGGTGCCGGGATAGATGAGGGCAGTTTCGAAGTTGGGGATGTTTGGGCTGGGGTTGACCCAAGTGTTGTTGGTTTGGGGCCAGAGTTCTTTGCGATTCCAGTTATCGAGTTTACCGACGCGGAGTTCGAGGTTTACCAGTCCGGGGAGCCATCGCTCGCCTTTGATCATTGTGGCGAGTTCGCCGATGGTGAGGCCGTATTGGATGGGAATAGGATATTGTCCGACGAATGACGAGTTTTTGGGGTCGAGAACGAATCCGCTGACTTGCTCGCCGCCAAGGGGGTTAGGACGGTCGAGGATGAGGAACGGGATTTTGCTTTCGGCGGCGGATTGCATGCAGAGGCCGAGGGTTGAGATATAGGTGTAGAACCTTGCGCCGACATCTTGGATGTCAAAAACGAGGATGTCGCAGTTTGCGAGCATTTTTTTGGTGGGTTGTCGGGTTGACCCATAGAGACTGAAGACGGGGACGCCGGTTTTTTCATCAACGGAGTCGCCGACTTTTGCGCCCGCGTCGGCGAGGCCACGGAGCCCGTGTTCGGGGCCAAAGAGGGCGGTGAGTTTGATTTTCTTGTTTGCAAAGAGAACATCGATGAGGTGATCGTTTCCGACGACGGCTGTGTGGTTTGTAACGAGGCCGACGCGGAGGCCCTCAAGTTCTTGAAAATGGTTGCGGTTCATGACTTCGGCTCCGCTGAAAGTTTTGACAAGGGCGAGGCAAGCGATAGTTGTGGCGAGCACGTGCGCTAGTTTACGGGATTTTGGGTAAAGCGACACTTGTGGCACACTATTCGTCTATATAAAAGCGGACAAAATTGGCAACAACAGAACTTGAAGAGTTGGGAATATCCCATGGCGATAAGAAACCGGGTCGTCCACGGTGCCAAGAAGCACATCGCAAAATCTTGGAAGCGGCGCTCTTTGAAGTTGGGGAGCATGGCTACGAAGCGCTTTCAATGGAAGCGATTGCGCACCGGGCGCATGTCAGCAAAGCGACGGTTTATCGGCGGTGGGGATCGAAAGCAGAACTCATGTTGGATGCGATGCAACATGCGGGATGCGGGGCATTTTGCACGACGGGGACGGGAAGTTTACGCGGGGATTTGGAAAAGCAGATGTCGGCACTCGTGCGGTTTTTGAATGGGCCGGAAGGGCGGACTGTTCGAGCAGTGATTGCGGCGGTGCAGAGTGACGAAGACCTTGCCGAGCGATTCCGAGAGAGTTGGACGATGAAGCGGCAGTTGGTTTTTGAAGGGGTTTTTGCGGAGGCGGTGGAGCGGGGTGAGCTTGCTGCGGATACAGATTTTGAGTTGTTGATTGATTTAGTTTGGGGTCCGATTTACTATCGATTTGTGAGTAGCTTTGAATTGATTGAACAATGTCTGGTGGGTCGGGTTTTGGATAAGGTTTTGCCGGTTTTCGTTCGTTGATTAGCCCAACGGCCAGGCGTACTGGGGTGGGCGTGAGGGTTTTTCGTTGAGAGCGAGGGCGGCGTCGTTGGCCCAGTAGGGGTTGCGGAGCATCTCGCGGCCAATGAAGACCATGTCGGCGCGTCCTCCGGCGATGATTGCTTCGGCTTGATGGGGGCTGGTGATACTACCGACGGCTCCGGTGGGGATTTGGGCACCGAGTTTGATGGCTTCGGCGAGGTGGACTTGGTAGCCCGGGCCGGTGGGGATATTTGCATTCATGACGGTGCCGCCGCTGCTGCAATCGACGAAATCGAGACCGAGGGGTTTGAGGGATTTGCAGAGATTGATGCTGTCTTCGATCGTCCAGCCGCCTTCGACCCAATCGGTGGCAGAGATGCGCATCATGAGGGGTTTATCGGTGTTGAGGGCAGGGCGGACCGCTTCGAACAGTTCATGGTGGAAGCGGGTGCGATTTTCGAACGAACCTCCGTATTCGTCGGTGCGCTTGTTGCTGAGGGGGCTGAGGAATTGGTGAAGGAGGTAGCCGTGGGCGGAGTGGAGTTCGATCACTTGGAATCCGGCTTCGTCGGCGCGGCGGGTAGCTTCGGTGAATTGCTGGATCAGGGATTGTATTTCGGTTTTAGATAGTTCTGTGGGGACTGGGGTGTCTTCGCGGAACGGGATGGGGCTGGGAGCATTGCGCGGGTGGGGCCAATCGGAGATGTAGCCACGGGTTTCTGACCAGGGGCGGAAGGTGCCAGATTTTCGTCCGGCATGGGCGAGTTGGATTGCGCTCGTCGCGCCGAGGCTGTGGAGGGTGTCGGTGATTTGTTTGAGCCGGGTTACGTGTTCGTCTGTATAAATGCCCAGGTCTTGGGGGGAAATGACACCGGATGGGTGGATGGCGGTGGCTTCGGTCATGACGAGGCCGGTTCCTCCAGCGGCTCGGCTGGCGAGGTGGGGGAGGTGCCAGTCGGTGGGGAGACCGTCTTGGTTCTCGCAAGAGTACATGCACATCGGTGAGAGGGCGATACGGTTGCGGATAGTGATTCCGCGGAGGGTGAGGGGTTGGAAGAGTTCGCTCATCCTTGTTTGATTCTGCTATCCGTGAAGTTAATGGGGGTGTTCTTCTCGAAGTATTCGATGAGGGCTTCGAGGTCGACGAAGCCGGTATCAATGCGTTTACCTTTCGCGTTTTTGAGGACTTCGTGTCCGTCACCACCGCCGGATGTGAAATTGCTGAACGTGCATTTGTAGGTTTGGGTCGGGACGATTGAAAAGCCGTTGAGGGAAGCGGTTCGGAGTTTGTTGTCGCTCGTGACTTCGTATTTGAAGCCTTTGCTGGGGTAAAGCATTCCGCCACCACCGATGCCAATTTCGACGGCTG
>JBJXDW010000050.1:0-3134 GCA_046154445.1 Fimbriimonadaceae bacterium
GGGCAGTTACCATAACTGCCCCGTATTTTTTGATATTCCCCTAAAACCACCAATTTGCTCTTTCTTTGCAATTGAAGTTTTAGTCCCCACAAGACAGGCAGTGAACAAGCCACACGCCTCAACAAAACTAGGACAATTCCATATTTTGCAAATTTTGGAATATACTTTGTGAATGGCTACCACCAAACATCGTCTCGTAAAATTTGCGATCGCCATCGCCGTCATAGCATCCCTTGCCGCCTGTGCTGGCAACGGATCGTCTTCGCCTTCAATCACAGGATTCGCAATCCTAGATAACGGTAACTCAAACATCGCAAAAATGTCTGACTTCAGCGGAAGCAACTGGGATCGTTACGGCAGTGCCGGAAATGGCGTAAACCAGTTCGCAAACATTGGCAACATCGTTCAAGATTCACAAGGACGCTACTATATTGCTGATGCCGGGAACGACCGTATCGTTCGGATGAACGACCTTAACGGAACGGGCTGGGTTAGCTTCGGAACAACTGGCTCCGGCATCGGACAATTCCAAAACCCGTTCGGACTATGCGTCGATTCCCAAGACCGCATCTACATCTCCGAAACAAATAACTCCAGAGTTGTTCGTATCAACGACATCACTGGCGCAGGTTGGATTTCATTTGGCACCAATGGTAACGGAGTCAACCAGTTTGGTTCACCGAGGGCAATCCATGTCGATGCAAACTTCCAAATCTACGTAGTTGACCAAATCAACAACCAAGTCGTCCGCTTCGATGACATGACTGGACTTAATTGGACAACTCTTGGAGCAACCGGTTCTGGAATCAATCAATTCGACTCGCCCTCATCAATAACGCGGGGGCCAGATGGAAAGCTCTATGTAGCCGATAGCATCAACGACCGTATCGTCCGTTTCAACGATATGTCGGGCGCAGGATGGACTACCTACTCTGGCATTCTATCAGACCCCAACAAAATCCGATTTGATAACCAAGGACGAATATACATATGCAACTACGGCACAAATCAAGTAGTTCGCATTAACAATATGTCTGGTTCTGGGCAAACTACTTTGGGATCGGCAGGTGCTGGAATCAATCAATTCAACGGTCCATCCGATATCCTTATTCGTTACTAAGCGAGATCGGGGTAAGAGTGTCGTCCAAAATCAAAATTTGGGCGGCATTCCCCGTAATAATATCTAAGATTTTTAGAAAAAACCGACTGTTTCAAATATGCGAACATGCCCGATACATTCAAAAATATTTGAACCCTCAAGTAGTTTTACTCGTTTACCTGTCATAATGATTCCCGTTATGAAGCGATGGATCGCCTGTTTAGCCCCATGGATGGTGCTAGCAAGCGCGGCAAGCGCCGCCAAGCTAGAGCCCGTGAGCGTTCAGCTCACATACAACACCCCAAGTTCTTCCGATGCATTTCGAGTTGGTGATCAATGCTACATCACCCCCAAACTCGCAAAACAATGGGATTGGAACCTCTCCATTCGCGGCGACGAAATGCAAGTCGCAACCGAGGGCCGACTCTTCCGAGTCCCCACCCTCCGAGAAGAAGGTCAATACCTCCTCAGCCTAACCGAAGCCGCTCGCTACCTTGGAGCTATCGGAGAATGGGATGGCAACACCTACCGAGTTCTTGGCCGAATCCGCAACGTGGAGCTCAACGAAAAAGGCCTCCAAGTCGACTCAACCATAAAAGTCAAACCCAGATTCTTCCGGCTCTCATCCCCCGACCGCTATATTATCGACTTTCTCGGCGGGCGCATGGATGTCCCCGATGATATCAAGCTTCCCGCGTGGTGGCGAGTCGGACAATACGACCCAAACACGGCAAGGATCGTTCTCGAACATCCAGCCGCAATCGCAATCCCGTCTGGCAAAGCCGATCAAACACGGCAATTCATACTTGCTCTCCCCCAAATCGCTCGCACCGCACCCGATCAAATCAAGGAACCAATCACCCCTGCGCCCGATCTCAGCAAGAAAGTTATCGATCCCAGTTTCACACTCGACCTTCCCGAAGTCGCCAACGATTACAACGCTGGAACCCTCATCACGGTCAAGGCGAACAAAAACCTCGATCAAGCCCCCGGTATCCAATACATTAATCCAACGACCCTCCAAGTCAAACTCCCAAAAGCGGCCTACCGTGATATGGTCTCCAGAAACATGGGCGACTCCCGCTGGATCAATTCATTCTCAACTTCGTCAGATGGTGAAAGTGCGATCCTCACCCTCCAAACAAAAAGAGCGCTTGCCTTCTCAGCGTCGACAAGCGGAAACACAATTCGCATCAGACTTTATGTTCCGTCTTCGAGCGGAACACTCAATGGCAAAGTCATTGTTGTAGATCCAGGCCACGGAGGAAAAGACTCTGGCGCGAGCTCGAATGGGGTAACCGAAAAGAACTTGACACTCACCATTGGCCAAGCGCTTGGAGAAGCGCTTTCAAAGGCCGGAGCCAGTGTCATCATGACCCGCGATAGCGACATCTACCCGTCGCTCACCGCACGCGCCCAAATCGCTAACGATAGCAAAGCCGCCGTCTTCGTCAGCGTCCACATCAATTCAATTAACAAAGATAACAGCCGATCAGGAGGAATTACGTTCTTCCACATGCAAGACCCCGAAGATCGACTCCTTGCCGAATGCATCCAATCCGAAATCGGCAAGGTCAGCTACATTCCCGATCTCGGAACTTGGTCCGACCGTCGAATCTACCAAAGCGGATTTAGCGTATTAAGAAACAGTACGGTTCCATCCGTACTCATCGAAATGGGCTTCATTAACCACAAAAACGACAGAGCTCAAATGACACAGAAAGACTTCGCCGACCGTGTCGCCAAGGCAATTGTCCGAGGCATCCAAATCTTCTTAGGAGAACAATAATCATGGGCAAAAGTAAGAACCGAAACGCACTCGCCCTCGGCATCATCGCCATCGGCACCGTCTCACTCGCCGGACTCGGCATCTATGCAAGCAACAGCAAAGCAAGCCCCGCACCCGTCGAAAAGCAGGCAACGCAACAGAAACCAGACATTAAGGTCGATGTCACTCCCGATTCAGAACGAGAGCAAACCACAACTCTGACTCCAGAATTCAAAGGCGACGAACTCACATTCAACAAGGAACAGA
>JBJXDW010000051.1:0-6254 GCA_046154445.1 Fimbriimonadaceae bacterium
AACGGAATCACCGTCAAGGGAATCACGATCGTAAACAAGGCCACTGCAACCGCTTTTTTCGCCCACTTCTCATAAATTGCATAGACAAGACCAGCAAATGTCGCACCCCCAACAATGCCTGGAATAAAACCCATCGCAACTCCACCAAGTAACGTTTCTCTGTTGCCTGTCCCAACCGCAATAAACAGTCCCGCCAAAAAGAAAGCCCCTGCAAGCAACGCACTCACAAAAAAACCCATCACCCAAAGCAAATAAGACGGCTTCTCTTCAAGCTCCTCGCTGATCTTCTCATCGATTTGGGATTCGGGAGTGTCCATGCATCTTAATTTACTAGAATTGCGACTGAACGACTATGCCAACCACAATACTTAGTGCATAGCGTTGTCGCCGAGAGCAGTCTGGATGTAATTCACCTGCCCCAAGTGATAAACCATATTCCAATAGTGCTGACCTAACACATCCGCCATCGTCATCGTCACCCCCGGCCCAAACGGCAAGACAACTTCATCATCCAACAGTCCATCATCAAACCCCAAAATCACCGAACAAAGCCGCATTGTCGATTCCTCAGCCTCCCGGCGACATTCCGAAAACGTTGTCATGCCCGCCGCACGTGCCATCAAGTCACCATGAAAACTAGGCGACAATTCCCCACCATCTAAAACCAGAATATGAAAATCGGGTGAAACCGCCACTTCCTGCATCATGCTCTGTGCCGAGCGCATCCCATCTCCCGGCGACCAATCAAGCCGATCAGAAGGCAAAGCCTCAACCGCCCTAACTAAATCCATCAACGCCTTCTGCGTCTGCCGAACCAAAAAATCTTGAAGTCTCATTGAATAACTTCAAGTATGAACCTTATTTAATCGAATCCAGCGAATTCAAAAACTTGACAACCGCATCCCAATTCTCCTTTGCCCCGGTCGAATTCTTTGATTCAATCACCGTGCTCGAACCATGGACGCCCCCATGCTGCTTAAAGTGCGTCACATTCGGGAACTTGAGCATCTTCATCATTTCTGCTCGCGAAGCCTCCTCATTTTGCGGCATCGTAATGAAAATCGGAATATCAATACCGTCAAAAACCATCCGCTTATTAAAACTCGGAGTCGTCGGCGAAAATGAAAGCAATGCGCTCACATTCTGCTCGCCCACCACAAGCGGAAAAACAAGTCCCGCCGAATAACTACTACCCCACACAATCATTTGCTTCCGAGGTTCATTGGCCTTGACCCATTTCATCGTCGCCTGCATATCTTGGTACCCCAGTTCCGCCCGCTCAGGCGCCGGCAACGAAGCATCCCCTATATTCCTGTGGCTACCAAACAAATTCCCCCCACCTCGCATATCTGGCGCTAGGCAGTCGTAGCCCATTTCCAGGAGCTTCGCCGCAATCGTTTCGTATTCTTTACCGCTCGACCCCATCTGGTGAAACAGAACTGCCATATTCCGACCAGAGCCATCCTTCTTATAGAAGTCAGCATGGATAACCGTCCCGTCAGCCGAAGGAAACGAAACTTCACGCACATCAAAGTTCGGCGAAAGCGATAAGATCAAAAGCGACATGATCATGCCACTAAGTACGCAACTCACATCCCAATCGTCTCCAAAAAGTCACAGTCCAGCGTGATCTTCAAAAGCCGGGCACTAATTCCCATCCTCAAAGACGTATCATTGTTATCATGTTGCTCGCACAAATCGCCTTCTCAACATTTCTCGCCAGCACCCAAGAAAAACCCGATCAAAGCGGGCTCCCCAAACTCAAAGAGATCATGCACTTCCTCCAAGCGAGCGACCCATGTCAAATTTCCGGCAGCCGATTCACAGAATCAACCCTCGGAATCAGAGAATACGAAGGTGATATCCAAATTTATCGACAGGGAAAAAACCTCAAATATTCGTACTGCGGATTTTTCGGCGACAACTTTGTATTGATCGTCAATTCAAAGAATATGTCCATCGCCTCGGACGACGATCCTGCAATTTCCGATGCACCCAAATCTTGGGCACAATTCACCGAAAAGCAATCAGCTCAAAGTAATGGGGGTGCCGTCATTTCGTTCCTTGCCCCTGAAAAAGATCTCAATCTCTTCGTGGATACGACAAAAGCAATTACTCTTGAAACTCAAAGCGCACAAGAAGAAATTTCCTATTTTCATATCGATGGGAGCAAACATTCCGTCCGCTTACTCCCTGACCACACTGTCGAATTCCTCACAACTAACCCCGGATTCAGCGGCTTTAGACCTCCGTTCACAGAAATCGACTCCCTCCAAGTCCGTAAACACAAAGCCACATTTCCTACCTGGTACTTTGAAATCAAAAAATAACCCGCAGGTAGAATCAACGTCGTTAACCGAGGGAGTGTAGCTCAGCGGTTAGAGCAGGAGGCTCATAATCTCTTGGTCGTGGGTTCGATTCCCACCGCTCCCACCATTTTTTGCAGGGTCAAAGCAATCTAAATTATGAAATACTGCACCTGTGTTCTTTGCAACGGTAGTAAGCAGTTCTCCCGCCTCACCCCTCATCCCCTATGAACTCCGGTGTCAAAGCCAAACCAACCCCGAGGCAATTCAAGAAACCCAAGCTCAACTAAGTTGGAAACTAAGGGCCACTTCCAAAACCACCAAGAACCAATCTCAATCCGCCTACCGCATTGTTGCCGCCTCAACTCAAACAAACCTTCAAAAGAGCAAATTCGACCTCTGGGATTCCGGCAAAATCAAATCATCCGCCACGTTTGGCATTCGATACGGCGGCAAAAAACTCGAATCACGAAGCCGTATCTGGTGGATGGTGCAATCATGGGATCAAGATAACCAAGCCACAATTTGGTCATCCCCAGCTTACTTCGCCGTAGGACTCCTCAACCAAACCGACTGGAAAGCCGACTGGATCCATGGCGCAAAACCAATCGTCAACGTCGACAGCCTGACCCACGCAAAGTGGATTTGGATTCCTGGAGTAGACAACCAAAATGCTCCCTCAGGAACATACAAATTCACAAAATCATTCAACGCAGTACCTGGTGCAACCGCAAAAATTCTCATGACCGTGGACAATACATTCGTCCTCAAAATTAACGGCAAGCAAGTCCACAAAACAACTGACCCCGAATCTTGGTCACGGGTGCAAGAAATCAACCTCACTCCCCACCTCAAAGCCGGGAAAAATGACATCGTAATTGAGGCAACGAATGAAACCAATGGGTATGCCGGACTCATTGCCGCCATTACTCTCACACAAAACAACAGAACCGAAGTTATCCAATCCGATTCAACCTGGCAAGTAGACAGCAAACCCAGCCAAGAACTCGGCGAAAACGGCATTCGACCCTGGAACCGGGTCACAAAAAACCAATTCGTCACCGCTCCCGCTCAATATTTTCAAAAGGAATTCACTCCCAAGCCCAATGTCACCCGAGCGACCGCCTACTACACCGCCCTCGGCATCGTCGATCTCGAAATTAATGGCAAACGAGTCAACGAAGATCTCTTCACCCCCGGTTGGACTGACTATAAGATCAGAACCTACTATCGATCTGTAGACATCACCAAATTGCTCAAAAAAGGCGAAAACAAAATCCAAGTCATTCTCGGTCAAGGGTGGTATGCAGGATACATCGCCTGGGGTGCCCAACGCGAACATTATGGCGACACCCCGATGACCAAAATCCAGGTCGAAATCGAATACTCCGATGGCACCATTGAAACCATCAAAACCGACAAATCCTGGATGGTTTCAAACGGCCCAATCCTCGACGAGCACTTTCTCCACGGCGAAAAATACGACGCGCGAATCACCCCTTCAAACTGGAAACCCGCCCAAATCGGAACTTACAAAACGTCGCTCGAAGCCTTCCCCGGCGACCCCGTTCGCGAATACCAGTCTCTCCCCGCAAAATCCATCAAGAAGATCGGTGACAACAAGTACCTCATCGACTTCGGGCAAAACCTGAGCGGATATACCCGCATTCATGTCAAAGAAAAATCCGGCACCACCATCACGATCCGCCACGGCGAACGCCTCGACGCAAAGGGCAACCTCTACACCGATAACCTCCGCCTTGCCCAAGCCATCGATCAATACACGACAAAAAGCAACGCCTCCGAAACCTGGAGCCCCCGCTTTACTTTCCACGGGTTTCAATACGTAGAAGTCACCGGTCTGACATCCAAGCCAACAAAAGAAACGATCAAAGCAATTGCCATTTCATCCGACACGCCCGAAGTCGGCAAACAAGAAACCAGCGACCCTATGCTCAACCAACTCTTAAGCAACTGCTGGTGGACTCAAAAAATGAACTTCGTCGACATTCCCACCGACTGCCCCCAACGCGACGAACGACTTGGCTGGACCGGCGACGCTCAGGCCTACATCCAAACCGCTGCCTACTTCTCCGACGTCCAAGCATTCTTCAATAAATGGTTAGTGTCCCTCGACGATGCCCAAACTCCCGACGGGAACTTTCCCAAGGTCGCTCCCGTAATCCGGGGCCAAGATGATGGCGGACCCGCTTGGGCTGACGCCGGCGTAATCTGCCCAATGGAAATCTACAACGTCTATGGCGACAAGGAATTACTGGCCCGGCACTACCCCAACATGAAGCGGTTCATTGATTTCTGCCGCAATCGTTCCAAGGCCGACATGCTGCCACCGGACAAATATCACATCTTTGGCGACTGGCTCAGCACCAACGCAAATACTCCCAATGACGTGATCACCACTGCATACTTCGCAGCAAGCACTCGCCTTCTCGTCCTTGCTGCCAAAGCCCTTGGACACTCTGAAGATGTAAAAACCTACTCCGCTCTTCACGAACGCATCAAAACTGCATTCCAAAAGGCGTACGTTGCTGCCGACGGAAAAATCCATGGTGACACCCAAACGGGTTACGTCTTGGCTCTCCAATTCGACCTCCTCACCCCCGATCAAACCAAAATAGCAGAAGAGCACCTAATCGCAAATATCGAAGATCGCAAATGGCACCTTAGTACCGGGTTTGTTGGCACCCGCGACCTCATGCACGTACTCACAAAGATCGGCCGCACTGACGTGGCATTCCGCCTTCTCCACAACACAACCTTCCCAAGTTGGGGCTTCGAAATCAAAAACGGAGCCACTTCAATCTGGGAACGATGGGACGGCTGGACTCCTGAAAAAGGCTTCCAAGATATCGGCATGAACTCCTTCGCCCACTATGCTTACGGCGCAGTTGCGGGTTGGATGTTTAAAACTATTGGCGGAATCAGCGAACTAGAACCGGGCTACGGAAAAGTTTCCATCGCCCCCCAAATCGATCCAAACCTCAAGTTTGCCAATACAATCTACAACTCAATCCGCGGCCCAATCAAAACCGCCTGGAAAAAGGCAGGAAACAAAATCGAACTCACCGTCGAAATCCCACCTAACGCAACTGCGACTGTTACACTTCCCGATGGGAAAAACACTACGAAGCAGGTTGGCTCCGGAAATTACAACTTTTCCTTTGTTCTCCCCAAGAAAAAAATCTAGTTTTTGCCAGCAGCGACGCAGCGCAAAGGATGAATTGTTACACGAAAATGGCCCCCTTTTCGTGTAACAATCGCCTTGGCCATCTATCTAACCAAACATGAGGGCACTCCTACTTCTTCCACTTCTCCTCGTCTCCTTCGGATACGCACGTAGCGAACCTCAACAAGGTGCCAGCGGTACTGCAAGCGGCAGCGACAACCAAGTTTTTAACCTAATTCTGACCCCCGGGCAAACCGCCGACGTCAAAATCAATGCAAAAGAAAACGACGTGATCCTCGCCACCGTAAGCAGCCAAGCCTTCGACCCCGCTATCGGACTCTATACAAAAGATGGCAAAAAACTCATCGAAAATGATGATATCAAAGAAGGCGACCAGTCGGGACAAATCATTTACCGAATTAAAGAAGCCGGAGAATACAAACTTGTAGTCACAGGATTTAAGGGCGCAGCTGGTGGCCCATTCGCGATGAACCTGAGAAGGTTCAACGCTCCTCTGCTTTCAGGAACCACCCAATCCGCCGATTTCCGCGACTCGGGAGCAGATTGGCGTGCAATCGAAGTCAAAAAGGATATTCCAACCGTCATCGCAATTCAGGGCTCTCAAGGTCAATTACCATCCGGTTACGATGCAAACGGCAACCTGCTCCCCCAACCCGATGCCTTTACTTTTCCGATGGGCGGAAGATTCACCTTCACTTCACCCACTGATCAAGAAATCTACATTTATATTCCGCGGACAG
>JBJXDW010000052.1:0-13193 GCA_046154445.1 Fimbriimonadaceae bacterium
GTCGGGCCGGATTTTGTTGCGGCTGTCCAGCACAAACTCAATTCGACTCCGCGCAAATGTCTAGGCTGGCGCACGCCGGACGAGGTATTTTTCGAGATGGCCGTTGCACTTCAACCGTGAATTCACCCCCCTGCCTCCGCAGGGATGACGAATTCGAGAGATTGAATCAACTCGCTGAGTTGGCGATTTGAGAATGATGACGAAAAGTACTACTCGGCGACTTTGAGGACGCTGAGGAAGGCTTCTTGGGGGACTTCGATGCTGCCGATGTTCTTCATGCGCTTTTTGCCTTTCTTTTGCTTTTCGAGGAGTTTGCGCTTGCGGCTGACGTCGCCGCCGTAACATTTGGCGATCACGTTTTTGCGGAACGGTTTGATGACGTCCGCGCTGATGATCTTTGCGCCGATAGCGGCTTGGATTTTGACTTCGAATTGTTGTCTTGGAACAACTTTACGAAGTTGTTCGACGATGGCTTTGCCCCGGTTGTAGCTGAACTGGCGGTTGACGATGAAGCTGAGGGCATCGACGGGGTCGCCGTTGAGCAGGATATCGACTTTGACGAGGTCGGAGGGTTGGTAACCGGCGAATTCGTAGTCGAAGCTGGCGTAGCCTTTCGTTGAGCTTTTGAGTTTGTCGAAGAAGTCGAGCAGGATTTCGCCGAGGGGGAGAGTGTAATAAAGGATGGCGCGGGTGGGGGACATGTATTCGGTGCGGGTGTAGACGCCCCGGCGGTCTTGGCAGAGGTTCATTACTGCTCCTACCCATTCGGTTGGCACCATGATGGTGCTGGTAACGATTGGCTCCTCGATTTTATCGATGTGGTTGCTGGGGGGGAGTTCGGACGGATTGGAGATATGGATTTCTTTGCCATCGGTGGTGAAAACGTGATAATCGACGCTGGGGGCGGTGAGGATGAGGTCGAGGTCGAATTCGCGTTCGAGTCGCTCGCGCATGATATCCATGTGGAGGAGGCCAAGGAATCCGCAACGGAAACCGAAGCCAAGGGCCGCGGATGATTCGGGTTCAAATTCGAGTGCGGCGTCGTTGAGCTGGAGTTTGTGGATGGCGTCGCGGAGATCTTCGTATTGATCGGAGTCGGTGGGGTAGAGACCGCAGTAGACCATTGATTTGGCTTTGCGGTAGCCGGGAAGAGCTTGGGTGGCGGGATTGTCGGCTTGGGTGATGGTGTCGCCGACGCTGGCATCGCCGATCGTTTTGATTGCGGCGGTGAGGAATCCGACTTCGCCGGTGTTGAGATCGGTGCCTCGGTCAAGTCGGGGGCGGAAAACGCCGACATCATCGACATCGAAGGTTTTTCCGGTGGCCATCATCTGGATTTTGTCGCCGGGTTTGACGGAGCCGTCCATGACTCGGCAGTAGGCAACTGCGCCTTGGTAAGTGTCGAAGTGGCTATCAAAAATGAGGGCACGGAGCGGGGCGCCGGGATCGCCTTTTGGCGGGGGGATTCGTTCGACAACGGCTTCGAGGATGTCTGTAATCCCGAGTCCGGTTTTTGCACTGCAGGGGATGGCTTCGGAACCATCAATCATCAACGTGTTTTCGATTTCATCTCGCGCCATTTCTGGGTCGGCGTGAGGGAGATCCATCTTGTTGATGACAGGGAGGATTGTGAGATTTTGGGTCATCGCCATGTTGGCGTTGGCGATGGTTTGGGCTTCGACACCTTGGGTGGCATCGACGATGAGGATTGCGCCTTCGCAGGCATCGAGGGCGCGGCTGACTTCGTAGGTGAAGTCGACGTGACCGGGGGTGTCGATGAGATTAAATTGGTAAGTTTCGCCGTTTTTGGCGGTGTATTCCATGCGGACGGCAGTCATTTTTATCGTGATGCCGCGTTCGCGTTCGAGATCCATGGTGTCGAGCATTTGCTCTTGGGCTGTCCCACGCACGGCGCCACACGTCTCGAGGATTCGGTCAGCCAGAGTTGACTTACCGTGATCGATGTGCGCGATGATGCAGAAGTTGCGGATGTGGGATTGATCCATGGAACGGGTTTTGAACCTGGAAGATTCTACTCGTTAGAGGGTAATTGGTAAGTTTATGACCTATCCAAGTGGGAGTATTCTTGCTTTGTGAAAGTCGTGATTCGGAAGTGGGGTGAGGGGGACGATATCGACGCTTTGACCTTGCTTGTTAATCGGGCATATGAAGTGTTAAAGAATCAGGGTTTGAATTATGTGGGGACGTTTCAGGATTCGGAGATTACGAAGAACCGCATGCGGGATGGGGAGTGCTGGATAGCATTAATTGACGGAAACATGGTTGGATCGGTGATACTTTATCCGGCGGGGTTTATGAGTGGTTGCCCTTACTATCGAGATTTTGGCCCGGCGGTCTTTGGTCAATTTGCGGTTGATCCAGATTTTCAGGGACGTGGAATTGGGCGGGCCTTGATTGATACGATTGAGAACAAAGCGCGGGAAATGGGGGCAAAAATTCTGGCTTGTGATACGAGCGAATTAGCGTTTGACTTGATCTCGATCTATGAAAAGTGGGGTTTTAAGATTGTTGGTGAGGCGGATTGGCGGCCGAAAGTGAACTACAAAAGTGTAATTTTGGCTAAAGCGATTAGTTGATTTGTTTTGAGCTGGCATCAGTTTGGATTGATGCCAGCTTCGATTCCAATTATCTGCGTTTTCGGCGTAAGGCTAAAATCGCGCCAAATCCAAGGATTACCATGCTGGCGGGTTCTGGAACGGCTTCGAACTCCATGCAGCTCGTGTTTAGCCAATCAACGTCGTTTGCAGTAAACCCGAGGCCACCCCCTTCTGAGCCATAAAGGAACGCTTCGTAGTCTACGCCCATTGATCTATATGGATCTCCGACGGCATACGTGTTGACCCCAACCCAAGCGTGGTTGTCACTTGACAAGCTGATTACACCACCCGAATCGCCTGAATTGATTTGACCTTCGCCCGCTTGATCGCTTGTTTCCCATTTGATCGCTTCGTAATCGTAAGGGCCTTCAGAGTATGTATTGAAACTCAGCGTGGTGTGGTTGACATTCCGGTGAATGCCGGATGCACCTGCACCACCCAAGTTTGAATCCCACTGGAACCCAATTCTGTCACCGTTGCCGTTAACGAGGTACCGGGCAGAGCGGCCATATCCATAGCTTGTTACTTTGGCGTTATCGACAACGGAATAATCGTATGCTTGGACATTGAGGGTGGTTAGACTGTCGAGAAATGAAGCGTACGTTCCTCCTTGAAATGGATTTTGTAGTGCGTCGAGCCGAAAGGAAAGTCCGAAGAAAGCAAGATCTTGGTTGTTATCCCATCCGCCTAACTTTTGCATGTAAAGCGATGAGGCTCCGCGTGTGAGTTCGGCACCATTGCCAAACTTGACTGATGAAAAGGAAGATCCATTTAGGACGTGATCGGCGGTCGCAAAACACAGATTGATGTAGTCGACGTCGCCTACAGTTGTGGTCGACTTTCCGAAGAGACCTCCGGAGCCGTAGCTTCCGTCATCATTGAGAACTTGGACTGATTGATCCAGTGTCCCGGAGGCTACGGTTTGATCCCAAGCGTTTCCGGCAGTATTGGCCATCGAACCAAATGCCGACATTGTTGCAGTGAGGCCGAAAAGCGTCACTATTAATCGTTGTGATTTCATTTTTGTGCTCCTTTCCTCGGGAATGCAATGCAAAGCAAATAACACGATAATAGTATCAAAAATGATTGAGAAAGTGTTGTTTAATTTATGATAAAAAAAATAACGGCATGAATCTTAATGATTTCTGCCGTTATTATCAGACGATGACTTATTCAGTAGCGCCGGCGTCGATCCACTTTTTGATTTGCTCGATATCTGCGTCGCTCATTTTTGCGTCAGGCGGCATAAGCTTGGCTCCGTTGCCAGTGATTGCTTTGTAGAGGGTGCTATCGGCACTCTTGCCAGCTACGATAACTGGATTGCCACGAGCACCCTTGTTGAGGTTTTCGAGGCTTGAGAGGTCGAGTCCTTCTTTTGGTCGGTCTCCAGAGTGGCAGCTGACGCAGTTTTTGGTGATGATTGGGCCAGCACTTGAAGCAAACGCAACTTTAGCGGCTCCACCAGCTTCACCGCCATCGGCTCTCGGGGTGCACGCAGTGATTCCGAGTGCGATAAGTGCGAGAGAAGGGAGGATGAGTTTTTTCATTTTAGTTGTTTTTGGCACCTTGGTCAATCCAGTCGGAGATGATTTTGATTTCAGTTTCGGTCATTTTACGTCGGCTCGGCGGCATTGCCGATGCTCCAGGAATTTTTTTTATTGCTTTGACCAAAACGCTGTCGGCACTCTTTTTGGCGATGACGACTTTACCGTATGTGGTGCCTTTCATGATGTTATCGTATGTATCGACTTTTAAGCCCTTTCGTGCTTCCTGGCCGGCGTGGCAGTTGTAACAATACTTTTTGAGTACGGGGGTAACGGTTTCTTTAAAGCTGATTGGCTTCGGGTCTTCTTGTTTCGGGGCAACCGGCGAGGTGAGGGTTGCTCCAAAGAAACTAGAAGCGGCAATTGAAAGGAGCACGAGTTTCATGGCTACCAGTATGAACGTTTATTGTTAGGAATAGGTTCGGTAATTTTTCAGGAGGCGAAAGAACTCGCCTCCCGCAAGTTGGAATTAGCTTAGGTCGGCGTCAACGGTTTCGCGAACTTTGATGTCGATCCCACGCTTTTTAAGTTCGCGCAGGAAGGATGTTCCGGTCATTGCGTTTTCGTAGTTGACGGCTCCTTTTTCGACTCTGCCTTGGACGACTTCCTGGGCGATTATTGAGGTTGAGAACCCGGTCAGGCGCTCCATTGATGTAAATCCGGTGTCTTCACACTGTTTGTCGAAGATGTCGATTTGGATTCGAGCAGGATTTCCGTTTTTGGTTCCGACACCGACTCCGCGGACAGCGCAGAGATCGAGGTCAACGAATTGATTGAGAGCGGGGCCGAAGACGGCATTGAAAACATCTTTGGGGGCGACTTCGCAGCCTTTGATATTGATTTTGTCTTCTCGCCAAAGACCGAAATCTTTGTAGAGGCGCATACGCTCGGCGTGGCCTTGGTAGCGTATAGTTTTGTACTCGTAGTTGGTGACTCGGCCTTTGAGGGTGTAAGGCGCTGTGGAGGTTCCGCCGGATGTGACGAATGCTTCCATGTCGCCGAGTTGGTCGATGTGGAGGTCTTCGAGCTCGTTGAGGGTTGGGACGGTTGCGATCTCTCCATTTCGGAGGACGATGGCTTCGTAGTCGTATTCGGTGACGAGACCTTCGACGTTGAACGTGAGTTTATAGTTGAATGGTGGTTTGGGGTTTTGGGGAAGGACGCCGCAGTAAAGCTTGACGGACTCGCATGTGTCCATGTTTTCAATGAGATACAGTCCGACATTGTTTACAAGACCGGGGGCGAGTCCGGTATCGGGAACCAACGTCACTTCAGCTTCCTTTGCTTCATCATCGAGAGCAAGGGTTTGCATTGTAATTTCGGTGTTGCCGCCAAGATCGACCATATCTGTGATGGTTTCGATGGCGATTTTTGCGATGCGGGGGTGCATCCAATAGGGGACGCAGGAGATGACGATGTCGGCTTCGTGGAGGAATGCGCGAAGGCTATCGTCGTTCATTGCATCGACTTGGGTGGGGAAGCAGATCTCTTTGCCTACGAGTTGGTTAACGCGGTGGGCGTTCTTTTTGGATTGTTCGATATCAACATCGCCCATGAGAACTTTTGGGTCATCGGCGAATTTTGCGAGGTCGAATGCGGCAGCGGTGCCTTGCATTCCTGATCCGAGAATGGCGAATGTGTTCTGCATTGAGGTATCCGATCGTGATGGCGCTTCTGGTTTTGTACAGCGCTTATCGAGTTAGGTTGAGATTACCTATGGAGCTTGGTGATAGTCGCTGGTTGATGAGTAGGAATACTGGACCCGACCTAGGTTCGAATGAGGGTGGTATGATTCGCGCTTGTGGGAGGCTTATGCTTAAGCCGAATTAGCACCACGGAGTCTGAAATGGCAGTTAAAACTAAAAAGAAGAGTGCACACTCGCAACGGTTCATTGCAATTGTAAAGGATCATGAAGCGGACAGGATGCATAGTATTGATGAAGCAATTGCGGGCGTGAAAGCCAAAGCAAGCGCAAAGTTTGATGAAACCGTTGATTTGGCGATCAAACTTGGGATTGATTCGCGAAAGAGTGACCAAAATGTTCGCGGGATTACTAACCTTCCGCACGGTACCGGCAAGAAAAAGACGGTTGCCGTTTTGGCGAAAGGCGACGATGCGAAAGCTGCAGAGGCCGCCGGAGCAGATTTTGTTGGTGAAGAAGACCTCATCAAGAAGATTCAAGAAGGTTGGAAGGATTTTGATGTCATGGTTGCATCTAGCGATATGGCACCGCAAATTGGGAAAATTGGTCGGTTCTTGGGGACTAAGACTCCGAATAAAAAGAATGGCACCGTGACTGACCAAGTTGGACAAGCAGTTAAAGAAATCAAATCAGCCGCTCGTGTTGAATATCGAATTGATAAGGCAGGGATTGTTCACGTTCCGGTTGGAAAAGTGAGCTTTACTGAAGTTCAATTGCGAGAGAATGTTCTTGCACTCTTGGATGCGGTTATTAAGGCAAAGCCGAGCAGTAGTAAGGGTCGATTTCTTGCGAGCGTAACAATGAGCAGTACGATGGGCCCGGGCTTTAAGCTTGATCCGGTTGTTGCGGGCAAAGAAGCTGGTCACTAGAGATTAGTTAAATTAAAACGCGCTCCTTGGCTATTTAGTCAAGGGGCGTTTTTATTTTGCGAGTTGATTAACTATTTTGGTGAGTGCGAGCCATCGTTCTTTGAGGTCGCTGGCGAGGGGAGTGGCGGCGCGGGCTTGATCGACAAGGTCAAGATCGACTTCTGCCATTACGATTTGTTCGCCGAAGTTCTTGGCTTGTACGAGCCTTTCACCTAGTGGGTTGACAATTTGGCTGCCACCAACTAATCCTTTGCCCCCTTCGAATCCGGCGAGCATGGCCATCGCACAGAAAACGCCATGTTCGTTGCAGAGACCCTGGAGCATTTGATCGTAGCGGATGAGGTTGCCGGGTTTGTCGGCTTGGAATTCGCGAGCGGGGCTAGCGGAGTGAATGACGATGAGTTCGGCTCCAGCGACAGTAAGGAGAGTTGGCAGGATGCTGTGCCACACATCTTCGCAGATGAGGATTCCGATTTTGCCGAAGCGCGTGTCGACGATTCCAAGTTCTGACCCCTCTTCGTGGAACCGATGTTCGTCGAAGACTCCGTAGGTTGGAAGGAAAAATTTGTGATAATTGTGGAGGAGTTCGGTTTTGCCATCCTTGATGGTGATGTATGCAGCGGAATTGAACGGGCGGCGGGGAGTTTTTTCGTAGTAACTGATCGCTATATCAAGTTGTTTCGGGAGGTTCTGGAGCCTGGATTCAAGTTCGTGGGTGAGTTGACTAGGGGTAAGTGCAAGTTCATCGACACCGCCTTCGAGGACATACCCCGTTGGTGCGGATTCGGGAAGTACGACGAGGTCGGCACCCTCTGTCGCAGCTTGGGTGATGTTTTCAGCCAAATGGTTGAGTGTTTTTGCGAGATCGCCTTTTGTCGGCTTGGTTTGGAGGCAAGCAACTTGGAATGGAGCGGGGCGATTTCGCATTGTTTAAGTTTACCGGTTAGGGGTTGGGGTGGAATCGGACGTTGTGCTTGGGATAGTCGTTGCGGGGGAGGGCTTTGAGGAGGATATCGGTGAGAAGCAGGTTCTTATTTTTGCCCCCTGGAGTTCGTGATCCGATGATTAGCCTTTCTTCGGCGCGAGTGCAGGCGACGTAGAGGAGGCGCATGTTTTCGGCATCTTCTTGAGCGTGGAGCATGTTGTTGACGTGCTCATTGATAATGTTCTTGCCTTTGAACCGGGAGAATGCTTGACCGTTGCGGAAGTCGGTTGCGATGGTGTTTGACCGAAAATAGTTGGTGAAATCGTGGCCGTAGACAATGACGTTTTTGAATTCAAGACCTTTTGATTTGTGAATTGTCATGAGGCGGACGACTTCGGCGTCGGGGTCGTGGAGGGGGGCGAGAGGTTCGCGGTGGGCGACGGCTTGGAGGTGGCGGAATCGGTCGGCGAGTTGGAGGGGGGTGAGCTCGGGGTGGTGGGTAGCGAGGACGAGGAGTTTGCGGGCATTAGCGATGTTTCGCTCGCCTCCGGACATTTGACCGAGATTGGGGAAATAGGGCGATTTTGCGAGGGCACGGTTAATGATTTCAAAAGCAGAGTATCTATCGCAGAAGGCGCGTATCTCAGAGAACCATTCAAGGAAGTCACGGATTCGTCGGTTATCCTCTTCGACAGGGGAATAGAAACTATCCAGTTGGTTGAAAATATTCTGTTCTTGACCAAGCAAGACAATTGTATCGAGCGTGAGGCCGACGTATGGACTGTGGAGAAGGCATGAGAGGTAGTAGTCGTTTTCGGCATGAACGCAACAGGTGAGGAGGTTGGCCATGTCACGGGCTTCCATACGGGTAAAGAGGGAATCGGTGGCACCGGCGGCTTCGCAGTCGATGCCCATTTGGTCGAGGTGGTGTTTGACCTGGGTGATGCCTTTGCGTCCTCGAGCGAGCATGACAATATCTTGCTTTGGAATGCCGCTATCCACCATTTGTTTAATAAAGTTAGCGGTGGTGCGGGCGGGAGCGGCACTCGATTCGAGGACTTCGACGCCGGTGAAGTCGATTACGTTCGGGTTTTGGAATTTGCCAGGGGACATGGATTCGTATTCGTTACCCCACTGATTCCTAAACATATGGTTGACAAAATTGATAACGCCAGGTTGCGATCGGTAGTTAAGCTCAAGGCGGATCGAGGATTCATCGATTTGGTTGTGGAATTCGTCGATAGCGGAGCCGCGGAAGCCGTAGATCGATTGCTTTTGATCGCCGACGCTGAGGGAGTGTTCGAGCCCGAGGGAGCGGAGGAACCGGAATTGGTTGCGATTCGCGTCTTGGGATTCATCGAGGAGGATGACTTTGTATTGTTGGCGAATGCGGCTGGCGAGGGTTGGATTGTTTTCGAGGAGTTCTAGAGCAGATTTTTCGAGAAGGGAGAAATCCATTTTGCTGCGGAAGTGAAGCTCAGTCTCGTACGTTTCCCAGGTATGCGATGCGAGTTGGCAGAGTCCGATAAATAAATCGACCTCTTGGTCAAGTTCGATGCCGGACTTAAAATCCTTTGGGTTTTTGGCAAAGAACTTTGCTTTCATCCCAAGGGAATCGGAGCCGGAGGGCCAGGCCGGATCATCGTATGTACTTTCAAACAGTTTTTGGACATCGGCGGGGGTGGCGAACGCTTCTCGGAGTTGGAGCCAGGTCCAATTTTGGTTGCGGGCCGGTTCAATGATGTTGCCAATGACCTCGCTTCGTAGGGCGGAGTCGAGATCGAGAAGAGACTTCCACTTCCGTTTACCGGCGGATTGTTGGCGGTAAGCGCGGATTTCGGGCTGATCAGCTTCGGGTTTTGTGAGAACGGTGCGGAGAGCGAGATCCCAGAGGCGACCTGATTCGTAGTCGGTGATGATTTCGAAATCGGGGCTGAATCCTGTCCAAACACTGTTTTCACGGAGGATGCGTTCGTAGAAACTGTGAATGGTTTGGATTGGGCCGGTTTCGGCTTCTTGGGCTTCGTCGAAAAGATTTTGGGCGCGCAGGATGCGGCAGATTCTTTGCTTCATGCTGGCGGCGGCGCGGTGGGTGTAGGTGACGGCGAGGATTTGGGCGGGGGAGTACTGATGTTCCGTGATGTATCGGAGGTATCGCTGGACAATGACTTCGGTCTTTCCGGCTCCGGCACTAGCGATTACAACCAAATGGTTAGTCGGTGAAGTGATTGCGGCCTCTTGTTCGGTATTCCAGTTCATAAGCCTTCCTCATCAAAGATTGATTGGATTTCGCCGAAGTCGTTGTGAGTGCGGCAGAGGTCGCCGAGAGCGCATTTTGAGCAGTGGTCGCCGCTAACTGGTTTGGCGGTCGCACGGATGAGCGTGGCTTGGGCTTGTTTGATTTCTTGACCGAACCGGTTGTGGATGTTGGTTTCTTGATGATCCGGGTTATCGGTGCGGAGAGAAGTGTGATAGATGCCGGTTTGCCAGAGTGATTTTGCGAGCCACGGGACTTTCTTATCGAGAGTGAGGATGGCACGGTCGCCTTCTAAGGAATCGACCATTACGGCGACATTTTCTTTGTGATTCTTGTTGAGAGTGTGTAGGAGGAGGGTTGCTTGGAGTGAGTTTTCGAGGTCGTCTTTTGCATTGGCGAGGTATCGGGGGATGTATCCGGTGTAAAGAAATCCGATTTTGTAGGGACCTCGTTCGTAGATAGCGTCGAAGTGGTATTTGAGTTTGATAGGGGGGTCACCTCGGAGTTCGGAGCGAGTTGTAAAATTGTCTTTACGCTCGTATTCGTCGAGATCCAGGAGAGTGCGGCTCAGGAACTCACGTTCAATCCACCCTTGGATTATTCGTTCGATGGCATCGCGGTAAAGGATTTGTTCCCAGTCATCCAAACGATGGAGATGCTCATCGAGTTCATTTTTGGCAAGACCCTTGAGGACATCTCGCGCAGAGGACGCTGATGGTTGGGCGATAAGGTTTGCTTTTGCAGGCAGGCCGCGCATGATAGCGATGGGGAGGCTGCGATCGGGAGCTTTAAAACTAACCCGATGGTTGAATGATGCGCGGAATGGGCATGTCGATGCTTGGGCAAGCTCTTGGATGGCGAGTGGTTCAGAGAAGTCGGGGCGGATAACGCGCTGGGCTTCCTCGAGCGTGATTTCTGGGGGGGTGAATTCTTTGCGTGGGAGGTTGAGGGCATCGTTGAGAGTGCGGTCGGGCCAGGTGACGCATTGGTCGGCGGGAGGTGTGAGTTCTCGGCGGGGATATGTATGTTGGAAGGTGTTGGGAAGGAGGGTTTTGACTTCTTCGAGATAGAAGGTTGCGATGTTGTCGCGTTCTTCTCCAGCATCGGCGTGAGAGAACGTGATGGATTCTTGGGCGGCAGCGCAGAGTGTCACGAAAAGACCGCGCTCGCGGTGAGCGATTTCGCTTGAGAGAGGGAGCGGGGCGTGATCGGGGCAGGCGGTATTGATGGCGGTGCGGTCGATGTCGTCGAGAACGGGGTCTTGGCGTCGGCGTCGGGGAAGGGTGCCTTCGAGCATGTTGAGGCAGAAAAGGTGGTCAAATCCGGTGAGCTGGCTGGGGTTAGTGCAGAGGCGGATTGTGCCGCCTTCGGCTTCCCAGATGATTTGTTCTTCGCGCCAGAGTTCTTCTGCGAGGGAGACAAATTCTTTTAGTTCTAATTCCTTTTCGCCGTGGTAGGAGAGGGCGGCGTCGCGGATTGTGCGCTGCATGACGGTCCATGCTTGTTGATCACGGCGGACTGCTTCACGGGGGCCAGTGACACTATGGTCGAGGATGGGTGTTTTCGACCAAATGGTGTGCAGTAACTCGGCCCAGATTCGTAAGGGTTTGCTGGAGCCTATGGCGTTTTGTCGCCATTCGATGAGGTTAGCGATCCAGATGTAGTCGGGGTTTTCGGCAAGGGCGGTGATCAGGTCGGCCCAGGGGTCTTCGCTGGTGGCTTGAAGAGTGACGAAAGTTTGGACAAGGCCCTTGAATTCTTCGGCGGGGATTTTGAAGTAGCTATTGCCGAGAGGGTATCGGAGGTTTCGGAGGTCGCCGGAGACCATGGCTCGGAGGAGTTCTAGAGTAGCGGCGACGAACCCATTGGCATGGAGGGGTGAGGATCGGGTACCGGTGACTTGGAGGCCAAGGCGTTCGGCGGCGCTGAGGAATATGGGAATGATTTCGTTTGCGCCGCGGACGAATATGCCAATTCGGCTGGGTTCAATTCCGTCACGTTGGAGGGTGATGATTTGGCGAATGATCCATTCGGATTCGCTGAGGGAATCGCCCATTGTGTAGTGGGCGGTTTTGACGGGATTTGTTTGGATGGGGGCGGCGTTCCGGTCAAAGAGTGACCTTGACCACGTTTCGTTTTTGGTGAGCTCGGTTGTCCAATCTTCGACTTCGCCGAGGTCATTGGCCCAGGTAAGTTCGTTGCTAAAGGCGCTTTCGGAGTTGGGCCAGGCGGCGATCAGGCAATCGACTTTAACGCCTTGGCTGGAGACCCATTGAATCCAGCGGTCGTAGACGGGGGAACGGTCACCGACGAGGATGATAACGAGGTGTTTGTAAGTGAAATGGTGGGGTTCGGTTTGGGCTAGGCAGAATTCTGCGCGTTCGGAGGCGAATTCGCGTCCGTTGGTGTGGCACTTTTCTTCGTAAATTTCGGTGAGTTCGGCCAGGTGGATGAGACGGTCGGCAGTGATTGTATCGGGAATGTCGTGGCTGGCGGTGCGGAGGTCTTCTGGTCGAAGGCTATGATAACGGAGTTCGGTGAGGGTGCGGGCAAGATTTTTTGCGAGTCCGAGTGATTGAGTTGCGCCGGAGAGCGGGTTATCGTAGCTGAGGTCGGCAGCGGCACGCTGGATGATGTGAAAACTTTGCGGGCCAGTGAGACGGGGAAAGCCAGTATCGCCACACATTGCAGCAAATCGTCCGACACAGGATCCAAATGGGAGGAATTCCTCGGCTTCTTGGTCGCCGAGCATGAGCTTGGCGGCGTGGAGGGCACCGTCTTCGAGGGCGGTGATGACGGTTTCATGATTAACAATTCGCCTCAAGGCGGCTTTTAGACCCGCGCCTCCCGGAGGCACGATGACCACTCGGGGTCTCCGTTCTGCCATAGTTGAAGATACATTATGCCTCTGGAGCGGAAGAGAGTCTGGAATTTATGGCGGCAAATCCCGGGAAACTTGATTCCGGTATTGATTACGGCTCCGCTTTTGGTGCTTGCGATTCATGAAACTACGCGATATGGGGTGACGGGGAAGGCAGTTGGTTTTAGCGTTGCGTTTTTTGGAGTTGGGTGGTTGGCGGTTAACTTTTTGGGGCTAATCGGGAATGGGTCGTTGCGGCGGGCGATCGATCTGAAGTTCAAGGATCGTTACGAATACGACACGGATGAGCGGTTTTTTGTTGGGTTTTCGCGTCCGGGCAAGTACGGATTGCTTGACCCGCATGAAGACTTAGGGTTTTTGGTCTTTCGGAAATCGGGTTTGGAGTTTTTTGGGGAA
>JBJXDW010000053.1:0-5362 GCA_046154445.1 Fimbriimonadaceae bacterium
TGGGAGCTCCCAATCGGTGTTCTCATCGATATCTCCGCCGAAAGTAATCTGTTCGACATCAATTTCGGCCTCTACTCCCCTCAAGGAAACCCCATCACAAACGAAGACGACAGCGGCGAATCAACAAACGCTCATTACCAAATGCTCGTCACTCAACCTGGAACCTATTATGTGCGCGTCGGATCGCTCGGAGATGGCGGAGGGGGACATTTCGAACTTCATCGCACCGTAACCGCACCAAAGAAGTACGAATCGGGTGCCACGATTAAAGCCACAAATGCCAAACCTTCACTTCAATTATTCGAAGCCAAAAAAGGAAAGTTCTTCTACTTAGCAATTGAAAAGAACCACGATATCGGCCTAGCGCTCTTTCAGCCCGACGGCAAGCGAGCCAATTTCTCTACGATTAACGAACCAAATGGCCGCGTCATCATCATGATCAATCCCGAAGTCGATGGCAACTACCTTCTTGTCATCACCACAAACGACCCACAAACCGACGTCAAAATTACAACCGTAAAAGTTGGTCAATAATCTATCCCGAAACGACTTGTCGGCGCCGAACATTAACCCGCCGACCCGTCGCATCCCGCTCTCCAATTTCCAAAATAAAAACATCCCCATATTCATCAAATTCAAACGGCCCCAATTCGTCAGGCTTCCTAAACAATTGGAAAGCCAAGCGCGTCAACAATCCCACCATCAGCACTTCCCGATCATCTTCCTGAGGATCAGTCCTCAATTCATCCATCCCGATCTTCCGCATACCATATGTCCGCGCATAACTGCCATCCTCATCGGTCTTCCAAACCACCCGAACATGAGCCTCGGGTCGCTCACAATTCCCATTTCTCTCCAAGAACCCCCGGAACTCCTCCGCCGTCCAAATCCTCTCGCTCACATGGTCAAAAACCACCGATCCCTCCATAAACTCCGCAATTGCATCAACCATATGAGGCACAAACTGCAAATGCCGAAAATCCTTCAGCCGTGCCTCACTCGCATACCGCACCTTAACAAGTGCCCCACATTTCGCTAGCCGACCCAATATCTCCTTTGTCGGCTCAACATCTTCCTCAAAAAGATCGGGTCGGAAAAACGTCGGGTTCTTATCCTTCAAAGCCACTGCTGTATGCAGTCGAACGTCCGTAAAAAGTAATCCCTCCCTTGCCCCAATGCAAGGCTTTCCTGGTCGATTATGGGGATTCGAGCTAATCATCCGATCCATCAAATGCGTCTGGTCCGGCAACCTAATCTGGCTCGAATAAATCCAATACTCAGTAAGCGACAAATAACCTGGTTCGCGCTTCCCCATAAAGGCCCGCCAAGCGAACAATGCTAATAACCCAAGTCCAAGCACCAGCGGAACTAAAAAATAAACCCACCCGCTCACTCAGGCAATACTCCCGTCGCCCAATTCGTTGCCAATTCGGTTTCCTCCGGCGTCAAATAAGTCCAACAAATAACACAGAGCCCCGCCTCATTCACATGAGGATCACGGCAAAGCAAACATTGATCAATCCGCACCGCCGCCCGGACAATTCGCGCCTGGGTCAACGCCCAAGTCAACTGATCCCGCGGTATTCCTTCCGGATTGATCCGTCCATCCACCTTCTGATTCTACACCCCACCTTCCTGGGTAACCTGGCATTCCATGCGAATCGCGACTTTCAACGTCAACTCTATCCGGGCCAGAATCCCTCGAGTGCTCGAATGGCTCGAAGAAGCCCAACCCGATATTGTCGCATTGCAAGAAACGAAAGTCGAAGATGGAAAATTCCCATTCGCTGACCTTGAATCGTCCGGCTACGAACTTTCAATCCACGGTCAACCTCGCTACAATGGAGTCTGTTTCCTCAGCAAGGGCCCCGTCGAGGATGTCCAGACCGGCTTTGGTGACCCCAATATGCCCGAAGATGCCCGAATTATCCGCGCCGTCTACCAAGGTGTCCAGATCATCAACACCTATGTCCCCAATGGCACCCAGGTTGGAATTGATAAATGGGATTACAAATTGGCTTGGCTCGACCGATTCGCCCAATTTTGCCAAGACATCGCCAAACCCGAAGACCCCGTTATCTGGCTTGGAGATATCAACATTGCTCCTACCGCCGATGATGTATTCGAGCCGCAAAACAAGCTAGGTCACGTCGGACACCACCCCGACGAATTCAGCCGTCTCAAAACGATTATGGAATGGGGATGGACAGACACTTTCCGCCGCCAAACCCCTGGCCCCGGCCACTACACATTTTTCGATTTCCGACTCCCAATGAGTGTCGAAAAAAACCTTGGATGGCGCATCGACCACATCTATGCCAGCCCCGCAATCAAAAAGAACTGCAAACGAGTGTGGTGCGACATCGAAGCTCGCAAAAAAGAGAAACCGAGCGACCACGCCCCACTCATCGCAGATTTTGAATTCTAGAAAAGAAGCAGCCCGACCGAAGCCGGGCTGAATCTTTTGGAGAGGAATGTTAAATGAAAATTGTCTTAATGCATCATGACTTCGGCAAGTGAAACCAACTCATCAGTTGGTCGTTCACCAAACAAAACGCATGTGTTGCCTTGAACGGACCAGGTCACACTATTGACCCCGTTCAACTTTCCAGACTTAATCAACGGGTTCGTTGTCGATTGGTCAAGTCCTTCAATTCTGTCCGCACCTTGAATAATCGCCAACGCCAAACCAGCTAAGCCGACTTGGTCGCGCAATCCGTATTTCACAAAAGCACGGTTGTTCTCGAGATAACCACCGACCGCACTTGTTCGTTGAAACTTCGTCAGGTCAACATTGTTAACTGCCTGGACATCCGGCATCTGTTTCGCCGCTGTCCCTGAACTAATCGGATCAAGCAATCCCGCAATCTGCGTATTCGAAACCGTTCGTGACCCTACCGTTCGGCTGACGATTCCACCTGCGAAGATCATCAGAAGCAACGCGCCGCAAAAAACCCACGCCCACTTACCTACAAAACTTTCTGTTCCTCTGACCTTATCAAGCTCATCAAGGCGACCAATGCAACGCTGCCACGCTTCATCGTTCGAAATCGGCTTGCAATGAGTAACCAAAGCGGTTTTGATCGATCGTGCCCATTCATATTCGGCACTCAACTCTGCGTTCTCGCTGATGAGCTTGCGTGCTTCCGCCTCATCGGCGGCATTCAGCTCGCCATCTGCTAGGGCATGCACCAGTTCAATTTCTCGACTCATTTTTCGATTTCCTGTTTAAGATAACCCTCTTGTCGGGCATATCGTTCCAACTCCCGACGAAGAATTGTCCGACCCCTTGCAATTCGCGATCTGACCGTGCCAACTGGCACATCGGTCGCCAATGCGATCTCGTCATAGCTCATGCCTTCAAGATCACTCAAAAGCACTGCAACTCGAAAAATTTCGGGCACCTGCGCCAAAGCTTCTTCGACTTCCGCGCCAAGCATCTCATCAAGCAGCTGCCGATCTGGAATCTGATCCGACGCACCTTCTGGTTCATAGCTCGATTCATCGTCATCAAGCGAAACCGAATGTCCAGTGCGTTTTCTTCGTCGATATTTGTTTATGTAGAGGTTCGTTAGAATCCGTAATATCCACGCCTTAAAATTCTCGCCGTCAAAGCGATCATATGCTTCGTAAGCGCGAACTATCGCTTCCTGCGCCAAATCCTCTGCTTCTTCCCGATCCCGAGTCAAACGCAAAGCAGTGCCGAATAACGATGGATACACCGTTTCGGCCTGTCGCTGGAATCGATCACGTGAAGAGTTGGCTCTCGAAAAGAGCATGGATGCGACGCGATTCTACCTCTGCCCTAATCTAACCGCAAAGCAAAATCCATCGTTCCCGAACCAGTCGGAAATTCATCCAAACCAGCACAAATACTAGGCAGCAATATTAAACGACTGCTGAACTCTCTCAAGTTCCTGAGTCACAACCTGCATAATAATTGGAATCTGCTCTGGCGGCAATCCAATTGACTTTGCCAGGGATGCCTCGTCAATCACTTTCAACGCGCCCGGCCCAGGATATCCACACAGCATTGCAATGTGATTTGCCCATCCCACGACGCAAGTCGTTTCATAAAAATGTCCGTCTTGTTTGGGATCCAAGTGATGCCGAATTCCATTCTTCATGAGATCATTAAGCCCCCACTTTTCCGCTAAAATCCCGCCCACTTCTGCATGATCAAAGCCCATCACTTCCTTTTCAGATTCAATAATCGACTTTCCAGTCCGTTTACTGAGGTCAACCGCGTCATCAAACTCAGTGGGCAAAAATCGTTCAAAAATCAGTAATCCAATATCATGAAGCATCCCCGTACAATATAATTCTTCGCCCTTTGCTGGAACTTTAAGCTTGGCGATAACCCGACAGGCCAGCGCCGTCGCAACTGAATGTTGCCAAAACCCAATCTTATCAAATCGGCGTGACTCTGACTTATTGAGGGTCATCTGCTGAAAACTTATCCCGATGACCAAACTACGAATCGCACTCATCCCCAAAAAACTGATCGCCCGACCAATTGTCGGCACGTTTGCCCCGCCATAATAAGCACTGTTTGCAACTTTCAAAATCTTCGCTGTCATCGCCGGATCTTGCTCAAAAGCCTTCTCCAACTCACGCTGATTGGCATTAGGGTCGTCGGCTAAACGCATAATCTCGCCAACTGCCTGGGGTAACACAGGTAGGTTTTCACTTCGCGCCATTCGGATTTCTAGACTAGCTAGTTGCACAGTGTAATATTTGGAAGCCAACCTCGCCATCATTACCGTACGCTCCACCAATTCATTACTTTTTTTTGCCTATCAATTCTCAATGTCCCAGACCCATGAAACCAAGCATGCTAAATAACTGTCTACTTAAGTGTATGTGACTCAACTACTTGAGTCACATGAGTGAAAGATGGACTTCTATAAAATCCTCGGTATCGACAAAAAAGCAAGCGAAAAGGAAATCAAAACCGCCTATCGCAAGCTAGCTCGGCAGTACCACCCCGACCTCAATCCAAACAACCCCGAAGCCGAACAGAAGTTTAAAGAAATCAGCGAAGCCCATGAAGTCCTTGGTGATCCTGAAAAACGAAAAAAGTATGACCGATTTGGCAAAGACTGGGATCAAATGCAAGGCGGCCCCGGCCCCGGAGCCAACCCCGGCGGAGTCCGAATAGAAGACATCGGCGGATTCGGAACCATCTTTGAGAATCTTTTCGAGGGATTCGGTGGTGGAGGATCATTCCGGCAACAAACTCAACACGTCCCTCCAACTAACGTCGAGCAACAAATTTCAGTCAGTCTAGAAGAACTCGATTCCGGAACAAAAAGAACCCTCACGTACAATGTAAACGATGCCTGCGCCCAATGCCACGGAT
>JBJXDW010000054.1:0-5630 GCA_046154445.1 Fimbriimonadaceae bacterium
TGACGACGGGAACGAAGGAGGAACGGGAACAGAGTCGGCAGGAGGGAAAAGCGGTATTTGAAAATGCCTTTAAGAATGGGGCCGCGCAAGGGATTGGCTATGCGCAGGTGATGTGGGATGCGATCTCGCGGCGGTCGAACCAGATCGCCCAAGCGAAAGAGGCACCGAAGAAGGATGGTTGGGATCAGGAGATTAGTGAAGGGGATGTTGATGCGACGATGGAGATGCTCTTTTTTATGTGGGTGGCGGCTGGTCGCTCGGCTGAGGAAGCAACTCCGGAAGCTGTGATGACGATTCGAGCCCAGATTATTCAAGCATTGCCGACGATGCATCCGCAGTTGCAACTTGTGATTGCGAAGGCGCCGAAGATTTATGCGGGTTTACGGCAGCAGTGGGCAGCAGGTTCCTTGGAACAGCGTTTTGCTTATGCTCAGCAGTTTGATGCGTGTTTGACAGAGTGGGGGATTGGCGCTTCGGGGTTTGAATCTTCAGGCGGTGGGGGGAATGGCGGTTATAGCCAGGAGGCTTCGAATAATGCTGATATTGCGGTGAATACGGCTTGGAATGCGGCGAAGACTTGGAGTACGACGAGCGGGGGGTAGAGAGATTTTCTGGGCACTATTTCAGTTTCGGGGGGGCTGTTGAGGCTGCCCTGTCTTTTCTTGATTTTTTTTTCGGCGGGGGCGGAGGGGCGATCTTTTGATCGTCCCGAGGGCGCGGCTTCGGGCCCGCCGAATTGCAAACTTGGCTCTATGATGAAATAGATACTGGATCAAGTCAAGGATGACGAATTATTCGAGGGCAACTGAGAGTGAATCCTGAGGCAACTATTGTTTAAGGTAACTCTTTTAGTAAGATGTTGCGGAATTCGATGGGGTGGGATTCTGATTGGAGGGAGATTGTGCCAGACGTGATTTCAAGTGAATTGGAGGGGAGAATGCGTTTGGCATCAGCATCTTTGGCATCGTAAACGAGGTGTTGGAAACGGTAGACCTCTTTGCCATTGATGCGATGGATGATGTCGTTGCCGTTGACTTCAAGTTCAGCGGTGACCCAGGCGTCGCCTTCGATCGAGGGGCCGTTGACTTCGGTTACATGGGGTTTGATCGTTTTGCCATCTTTGACGAGGTGAGTTCCTGGAGAACAGACATTGCCGGTTCCGCGGGTTTGCCCAGAATCTGCGCCGAGGAATTGGAATTCGGAGCTGACAGGGAACGACTGATTGAGGGACATTGATGAGGGCGATTGGCCGAGATACATAATGCCGCTGTTTTTATATGCCCATCCTGCGCCGCCGGGGCATTGAGTGCCGACGAAACGGTAGTCGACGCGGAAGATGAAATGCTTGAGCTCGGATTTGTAGAAAAGGTGACCGTATTGTTCGTCAAACTTTCCGTTGTAGCCTGCGTAGCTCACAGTGATTTTTTTGTCTTTGACTTGAAATGTGTTCGCGTAGTTGTCGCCTAGGGGGTGTTTCGCGACTTTTGGTGTCCATCCGGTTAGGTCTTTGCCGTTGAAGATGGGTTGGAAATCGGCTTTTGTGGAAGCAAGCAGAATTGCGGCGAGCATGTGGGGAGTTTTACCTGTTTGTTTGACTTCCCCAGCGTGGGCGGAGCCCCGAGTTTATTCGGGGCGAGGGCGCGGCTTCGGGCGCGCCGGGGAAGCTTTTTTAGTTCGTTGGGAGGGATACTCTGCTTAATGACGAAGATGCTGATTGTGAGTGGTGGTTGGGATGGGCACTCACCTCATGAGGTGGCAGACACTGTAGGCGAAGTCTTTGCGAATTTGGGCTGGAGAGTTGAGTTTGGGCGGGAGATTGAAGATTTTCGTCGAGCGGTCGAGTTTGACGTCGTGGTTCCGAATTGGACAATGGGAGAGATTGACGCTGAGTCTGCCAAGGCTTTGTTAATCGCCGTTGAAGGAGGTGTTGGACTGGCAGGGATTCATGGGGGCATGGGGGACGCGTTCCGCAATTGCACGGAATATCAATTTATGGTGGGAGGGCAGTTTGTTGCTCATCCGGGAGCTGGAGATAGACGGTATTCGGTCGAATTTGAACCAGGATGGTCGCTCACTGACGGGCTAGAGGATTTTGAAGTGGAAACGGAGAAATATTACATGCATATTGATCCGGCGATTCGCATTTTGGCAACGACTCGATTTGAAGATTTTGGCGATACATTAATGCCCATCGCCTGGATGAAACGGTGGGGTCTGGGTAAGGTCTTCTATTGTTCCCTCGGGCATTCGCCTAACATTTTAAAAATTCCCTCCGTTTTGAAATTTGTTACGCGAGGTATTGAATGTGTGGCGAACAAACGTGCTGAGGTGCAAGGCGCACCTCTTAAGTGAAAATGAAATGATGAAGATCGGCGTGATTGGGTGCGGGAATATTAGTCCGGCTTACCTGGAGATTTCTAAGCGGATGCATGGCATTGAAATTGTGGCTTGTGCGGATAGGATTCATGAGCGAGCGGAGGCCAAAGCTGCGGAGTTTGGGATTCGCGCTGTAACGGTTGATCATTTGTTAGCGGATGAAGAGATTTCAGTGGTTTTGAATTTGACTGATCCGGTCGAACATGCAGGAATCATGCTTCGTGGTATTGATGCGGGGAAACATGTTTATGGTGAAAAGCCGCTGGCCGTCGATTTGGAGAATGGTCGGGAAATTTTGCAGCGTGCAGGTGAAATGGGAGTACGAGTCGGGTGCGCTCCGGATACATTTTTGGGGGCTGGGTACCAAACGGTTCGTTCGCTTCTTGAAGAAGGAGCGATTGGTCGACCAACTTCGTTTACGGCGTTTATGTTGAGTGCGGGGGTCGAGACTTGGCACCCTAATCCCTTTTTCTTTTATGACAAGGGGGCAGGGCCGATGTTTGATATGGGGCCGTATTACTTGACGGCCTTGGTGCATTTGTTTGGCCCGGTGCGCCGGGTGTGCGGCGTTACTTCAAAGGCACTGGAGGAACGAGTGATTACTTCTCAACCATATAGTGGAGAAGTTGCACCCGTGCGGGTGCCGACCCATGTCCAGTGTTTGCTAGAAATGGCAAGTGGGGTTGTTGGCACACTCATTACAAGCTTTGATGTCCAGGCTCATACATTGCCTAATATACAAGTTTATGGAACAGAAGCAACACTTATTTGTCCTGACCCAAATACGTTTGGTGGGCCGATCAAGATCAGCAAGGGTGAGGATTGGGAGGAAGTGCAATTAAGTTTTCCTAATGCGGAAAATTCACGTTCAATTGGGCTGGCGGATATGGCGGATGCTATTGAAATGGGGCGAGAACACCGAGCGAGCGGCGAATTGGCTTGCCACGTTTTGGAAGTGATGCATGCGGCGCATGAGTCAGCAGAGAGTGGACAATACGTTGAAATTCGCGGTGGAGTTCAGCCTTCGAGGATGCCCCTTGATCTTGGAGAGGGTGAGGTTGGGTGAAAATGTTGTGCCAGAAAGCCTAATATCCAGTTTTGGTTCTTTCAAGTTCGTCAAGTGTGAATTCAACGAGGGTTGAGAGAGGCTGATTCAGCAGCCGATTGGTTGATCTAGCTTGATTGAGAATCGCTTTTTTGTTTGTGAGCGTTTCATCAGCCATTTGAGCCCTTACAAGTGGCGTGCGCGGGTAGTCGGTTGCATTTCGCAGTTCGTTTGTTGCGTCGGCGATCCAGATTGCGGGGATTGGATTGTTGGCCACTACTAAAAGTTGGCAACAGATTTCGAGAGCACTGAGGGCTACGGCGACTGAGTTTCCAGCATAGCAGATGCTTAGCCCTTCGATGGCTGCGGGGATTGATTGTTTTATGTTCCCGAGTTTGGCTTGAGACAAAGCCTTAATGCAGTAGTTACTGCCGTTGAGATAGTATGTCGAGCCAATTATCTTTTTTATGCCTTTGTCGGCCGCATCAATTGCTTTCTGAAAATTGTTGTGGGCGAAATGGCAACTCGCAAGCAATGTATAGGCACTGCAGATGCGGTACGGGCTTGCATTTTCCTTTAAAATAAGTGCGAGAGTTTGTTCAGCTTTTTCGATGACTCCTTCAAATTTGAGCTGATGGAGATGATAGACAGCAAGGTTGCCGAGTGCAGAGTTTCTTTCAACAGGAAAGTTGTGTTTTTCTGCCAAATCGTAGGTTCGTTCTGAGAGCTCTTCTGCGAGGGCATAGTCTTGGAGGTTGAAGTAAGCGGAGGAGAGGAAATCAAGGGTCGCGATGTGGATTTGACTGCTCTCTTCGGTGTTATCAACAACAACTTTGCCCCACTCGAAACACTTGGGATAGTCGCTCATCATCATGGCAGTTCGAGCAACCATTCTGGCTGCGCGTATTCGCGGTTCTGAATTGCCAGTTGTTTCTTTCAGGGTTTTTTCGAGGATGGCGACGTATCCCGATAGATTTTCGAGCGCGACTGGATTAAAGCTCTCATCGCAGAAAATTTTGAAAATGATGTCAGGGTCTCGTTCGACTGTGGATTCGACCATTGCGACAATCATTTCTTTTTCAATGAGCTCATTAAACAGGGCGTGAGGTTGGGCACCGGGGGCGACTTTGCCCGTTTTAATTTCTGTGGTTAGGTCAATGATTGACTTGGGGAGGGGAAGTCCGAGATCTTTGCGGAATAGTTTTGCGGTTTCTAGGCTGAGTTTGAGAGCATCTTGAGTTCGGCCGAGATGGGCGAGGATGCGCAGGTTCTTTTCGATAGATTTTTCATCGAATCGATCGATTTTGAGCGCAGAGTTTGCATGGATCAGGGCACTCTCATTCATTCCCGTTTCAATAAGGGAATCGGCAAGATCAAGGAGTGTGGTTTTGCGAAGATTTAGCCAGAAATTTCGTTCATCAACTATGAAATCGCTGGTGAGACTTTCAAAGAAGGGCAAATTTGTTAGGGCAGCAAGTTGTTCTTGAAATGATTGGCGTTCTGCGCCACCTTTGGCAATGTTGATTAAACGTTGGAGTCGGCGAGCCTGAAAAAGATCAGATTCGATTGAGTTTCGATCAAGTTCTATCGTATCTGTCTGGGTCAACAGAATGTCAGATCCGAGCGTCTTGCGGAGTTGGGCAATGGCAGTGCGGAGGCTGAGTCGGGCTTTTTCGGGGGGTGAGTCGGGCCAGATTGCTTCGGCGAGGTCGGAGCGTGTTTTGGGGGCGTTGGCGATGAGAAGTGTGGCGAGGAGGAGTCCCGTTTTTTTGGTCGTGAGCTGAATGGCAGTGCCGTTTTGATCCCAAATTTGAAGTTTGCCGAACACGCGGATTTTTGCGGTTGGGATCATAGCGGTATTTGCCTATTCTGACTGTTTTTTCTTAGCTCGGTTGGTCTTTCGGTTGAGTTTTTTGTTGCCGGGGGCAGCGGTTCGGAATGATTGTTTGTCAAAGCCTTTGGCCCGGGCGATGATTTCGTCGCTTCCTTTTCGAAGAGGGGCAGTATCTGGTTGAGCGAGTTCGCTGCCGAGGTATTGGGCGATTTCTTGGAAGCAGGTGAATGGGTCGAGGATGCTTTGGAATCCGAAGTTGGCGAGCCGGGGGTTGATTATGATGGATAGAGTGTCGTTATAATTTGGCTCAGTTTGATAGTCGAACTGACAAGCAAAAACCGGTGATCCCAGTGCGGAGTGAATCTGATTGCCAAT
>JBJXDW010000055.1:0-17639 GCA_046154445.1 Fimbriimonadaceae bacterium
GATGAATCCGAATTGCCACCCAAACAAGAGGTTCCAAGTGGTGATCCTTTCAAGAATTTGATTAGCTCAATTGAGAAAGCAACGAAAGAGGTTGCGGGATCGGTTGACTGGAAGGAGATTTCAAGTCAGGTTCGACTTGGGGTCGGCAAGGGCGTTGATGCGATTAGGGAAGCGGCGAACGAGGCTAAAAAGGGCAAGGGCCCGTTTGGTCAGATTTTTACGCCACAGGTGACGCGGACGGTTGATCTGCCTTTGCATGTTCCCGAGGGGAAACTGTTTAAGATTGAAGCTTTTCACGGCGACATTCGGATTGAAGGCGGGCATGATATTGGCTCGGTGAATATTGAAGCTGGATTCCGGAGCTATAACAATCAGGAAGCTCAGGAGATGGCAGACAAGTTTATGCCAAGTCTTGAGGAGAGTGACGATTCAGTAACTTTGAAGCAACTTGACCAGAATGGCGTGGTTGCAGATATTGTTGCGAAGATTGCTAAGGGCACGGCGGTTTCGATTCGGACGGCGAGTGGAGACGTTTTTGTGAGCGATACGTTTGCGAGCGTGACGGTGGTTGCGAGTTCGGGCGATGTTCGGATTGAGCAGGCAGGAGGCGCGGCTGAAGTGACTTTGAGTTCGGGCGAGGTTCGGATTCGGCACTCAGAACTGAAGAACACGGTTGTTGAGACGAAGAGCGGCGACGTTCTGTTGGATCATATTTCGGGTTCGGCGAATGTGCGGACGGCTAGTGGAAACGTGACTCTTTATGGCTTTAGGGGTCGGTCGCTTTCGATTGAAGCGGCGAGCGGCGATATTACAGCTGATTTGCTTGAGCCGATCAAAGGCACGACCAGTATTCGCACAGTCAGTGGCGACATTTTGTTGCATTTTCCAGATGGATCGGATGCTCGGGTTGGCTTGAGTACGTTGCGTGGACAAGTTGAATGCAAGGTGAATTTAGAAGATGAAGTTCGAGAACCCATGCGAATAACGGGTCGGCTGGGTGATGGTTCGGGCGTTCTCGATGTGAGCGCGGTAAACGGTGATATTTCTGTTTCGTTGACTGGTGCGGAGTTGAAACCGGATGAGCCGGTGGACGCTGTTGAGCCAGTTGACACTGAGTAGGTGTTTTTAGGCTAGTGGATGGCCCGACTCTTTTGAGTCGGGCCACCTTGTCTTTATTGTAGAGGGTTGGTGGTGAGATTCCTGCCTTCGCAGGAATGACTGCTGATACAGTTTTGATGGATACGATGGAGGTTGTGGGTCCCGGCTTTCGCCGGGATGACGGGGAATGGGGATTTCACTTAGCGGCTCCTTTTGCGGTTCCACCACCAGATTCCGAGGGCGAAGGGGAGCCAGAAGGGGGCGAGGACGAGGATGTTGATGGCGGCGCCTATGAGGTATTGGCCGATGCCGCTGAAGCGGTTGATAGCGCGTATCCAGGCGTTGCTGAGCCAGTCTTGCGGTGGAGTAGCTTTTATTGTTTCGCGTTGTTCGAGGTTGAGGGTGATCGTACTGAGGCTGGCGAGGTCTTTGAGGGACTTGAGTTGGGCTTCGGTGGCTTCGATTTCCTCGCGGATATCGCTTATGTACTGTTTGACTTCGAGGATGTCGCTGATTTTGCGGGCAGATTTGAGGACTTCTTGGTATTGGGCCTCTTCGAGCCGCTTTTGTTTGAGTCGGGCGGCGGTGTCCGCGATTTGGCCGGTGACATCGTTGCCGGAAATTGATTCGGCGGTAACTTCGCCGAGTTTCCGGATTTCGGTCATGGCTTTGTCGAATTGATCGCTTTTGACGCGGATGACGTAGTTCGCGTATTTGGCGTTGCCTTGGTTGTATCGGGAGCTGTTTTCGACGAAGCCGCCGTATTGTTTGGCGATGACTTCGGCTCGGGTTGCGGCGGGGACGAGGTCTTTAACGCGGACGGACAGGTCGGCGGTTTTGATGATTTGGCGGTTGTTGGGGACGGCTTGGGTAGTGCTGGAGTTGGGTTTTGCGGCAAGGTCCTCCGATTTGTCGCCAAACGATTGAGACCCATTTTGTAGTTCGCTTGGTGCAGATTTAGAATCAGTCTCGCGCTCAGAATTGGCCCCAGGTGAGCCACTGGATCTTTGATGAATTTCTCTCAGGGCAGGATCTTTTGTAGATGGGGAAGCGGTGTCCGTAGATGAGGAGTCGGCACTCTTTGCCATCGGCGAAGAAGCGGCTACTTCGGCATTTGCAAACTCTGACGATGGATATTTTGCTTGAGCAAAAACCGGGAAGACTACAGGCATCACCAGTGCGACGAAGACTGTGCAAGCGGCGAGGACGGCATAGGGAGAGCGAAACCACGGGAGTTTGGTGCGCTTTTTGGTGAGGGCGGCGAGGGTGGATTCTAGCCCTTTGATTTCGATTGGGGCGGCGCAGGCTTCGAGATAAAGTCCGGTGGCTTTTAGCTCTTCAAGTTCTTGCTGAAGGGCCGGGTTGATTTGGAGTTCTGTTTCGAGTTGGGTGCGCTCTTCGGGGGAGAGGGCGTCATCAAGATAGGCTTTGAGTTGGTCGTTCATGATTTTGCTCCTTCTTGTTGGGGAGCGTAGGTTTGGCGGAGTTGTTGGAAAGCGTGGTGAAGACGGGACTTGACGGTGCCTTCGGGGATTTTGAGCAGGGTGGCGATTTCAGGGTAAGTAAGGCCATCGAGTTCGTGTAGGACGATGACTTCGCGGTGTTCTTCGCTGAGTTTGGCGAGGGCCGTGTTGATGAATTCGACGTTAATGATTTGGCTCTCGAAGGAAGCGGATGGGGAGAACCAGGTTTCGAGTGGTAGCCATTCGGCTTTGGCTTTTCGGGAATGGTTTCGGCAATGATTGTTTGCGATGCCGAGCAGCCATGTTGAAAAGCTTGAGCGTGATTCAAAGCGTTTTATGGTTTGTTGCATGGTCAGAAACACCTCTTGGGTGACGTCAGCAGCGGCCTGTTGTCCGATTCTGCGGGCGCAGAATCGGAAGACTTGCGCGTAATGCTCGCAGACGAGTTTGCGCAAGGCTTCAGGGTTGCCGGTTTTGGCTTGATCCGCAAGTGAGCTCATTGGGCCGATCCGTTAGTTATGTGTTAGGGACGTGATGGATCGTTCAGAGAATTTCGAAATTTTTCTCGAGTTGGGTGCGGACGCGGATTGTGTTGCGAGCTTTGAGGAGGAGTTTGACGCTAAAAAAGAGCAAGATGAGGTGGAATAGAGTGCACATGACGGCAAAACTTATGGCGGTGCCTCGGAAGTTTACGCCGATGTTCATTGCAAGGATGATCGTGAGATTTATAACAGAGAGGGCGATTCCGGCGAAGAGAGGCTCGCGTGATTGAGGGAGTGAGATTCGGAAACCAGGGTGGAGATCGACCGGAGGGAGGAGGGATTCGAAATTGTTTTCAGGGGGGTTTTTGAGCCAGTTGATGGTTGTGTTGTAGAAAGAGGCAGCTTGGCGTCGGGTGGCGAAATCTTCGTGAGAGTCAAGGACTTTGAAATGAATTTTGAGTTGGCGGTCATTGTAGGGGATGGGAATGATTTCGGGCATCCGGTTGGTGGCGGGGTTGGGCCGATCTTTTTTTGACCAGAGGGAGAGAGCGGGGATGTCTTCGCGGTTGAGGCGAAAGGTTGTTTGTCGGCCTTTGTAAAGGAGGGCACCTTCATCGATCCACATATATCCTTCGTCGATGCCAGTGATAGCGCGCTGCTGGTAAATCGTTAATCGGACAGGTACGGCGGAATCGTTGGGCAGTTTGTGTTTGAGGGCTTTGAGTCCGGGGCCAAGGTAGAGGTGATTGAGCTTTCGGTAGTAGATGTAGAACAGGGCAATGTTCATGATTGTGGCGACAAGATAGCCTTTAAGATGGAGGATCCAGACGACGTCGTCGGTAAGGTCGGATCTTCGGAGGAACGTGAGGATATAGGTTGTGGAAATTGCGAGGAGCACCCAGAAGAGGGCTCGGATAAATACGGTTTCACTGTGGGAGGTGAGGAGGTGATCTTCGACTCGGGAGCTGAGACGCCAAAAAGAGGTTGGCCGGGCGGGAGCGTCGGTTGAATTGATTCCAAGCCCATCCGTGACATTCACAATTGCATTCTATCTGATGGAATACTGGCTCAATAGACCGTTGAAGTCGATCCTGCCACCAGAATTATTCAACGCAATTGCAAGATTTTTTGAGATTACTTTCTTTACAATTTCCGAATTTTGGCCTCGCTGTTGATATGTTTCAAGGTGATCAGTTTGCGGGAATGAAGACAGAATAGACCATGGACCTTAGCGATGCGTTGTCATCCAACTCGCAACTCTATTTTCTTGAAGGTAGTTGGGGGCGAAAGGCAGTTACGGTTTATTGAGGCGTTGCACGCTTGACTGTGGTACTAAAAGAGCGGGCCAAATCTCTTGATGCCATAGTTATGCCGGTTAATGTTGGTTTGTGCGTCTAATATGGACTAGAGTTCAAGAAAATTGGTGTGGTTACGGTTCAATTTAGCGTACGATACGTAACAGGAAGTTAGGTGACTTTTGAAATTTTCTCGACGCGAAGTTGTGGCCATGGGAGCGGGACTTGCTGTCTTTAGGGATGATACATTTTTGCGGATTGGGTCACTTTTGCGGGGTTCTGTTGATCCTGAAGATGAGAAATTTTGGGAAGAATTACGATCGGCGTTTGACCTTGATTCTGAATTGATGTTGATGAATAATGTTGGGCTCTCGCCGGCCCCGAAGCGGGTGATTGAGATCATGGAGGAGGAGTCTCGGAGGGCAGGATTGAATCCGAGTTACCGAATATGGCGGCAGCAAGATCGTGAATTGGATGAGATTAGGAGTGATTTAGCAGATTTAGTTGGTTGCGAAAGTGATGAAATTGCCTTGACTCCGAATTCCACCTATGCTTTGCAAACGGTGATTATGGGAATTGAGATGGAGCGTGGTGACGAGATATTGTCGACGAGCCACGATTATCCTCGGGTTCATACGGCAATCAATCAGCGGGCTAATCGTGAAGGCATTGTGCCGGTTGTTGTGGATTTGGGTTCTCATGCGTTGACACCAGAAGAGTTGGTATCGAGGATTCTAGGTGCGATTACTCCTCGAACAAAGTTGGTTGTCTTGTCTCAGATCAGTTATTTGATTGGTCAATTGTTGCCGGTGTCAGTCATTGCAAAAGAGCTTCGGGTTCGTGGAGTTCCCTTTTTGTTGGATAGTGCTCAAGCGACGGGATTGTTGCCGGAAAAGATATCTGAGTTAGATTGCCCACTGATTGCAACTTGTTTTCATAAGTGGTTAATGGGGCCGATTGGAACCGGCATGTTGGTTGTTCAGAAGGAATCAATTCCATCAATTTGGCCGCTGCATCCTGCCGATGCGACTATGATTGCCTCAATCAAAAAATTTGAGCAGATAGGGACTCGTCCAGCGGCACCACTTTTGGCATTGCGTGAGTCTTTGAGATTTCACCGTGAACTTGGTTATGAGTTAAAAGCCAAGCGACTGGATTTTCTGCGGAGGCAGATCGCCAGTCATTTTATTGAATTGCCTGGAGTTCGGCACTATGGATCGCTTGATCCAAGCATCTGTTTTCCGATGCTTACCGTAGGATTTGACAAAGCGGCAACCACTCTCGTTGCTTCTCATTTATTGAGTCAGCACAAAGTTCATGTGACAACTGCTGTTCGGGCAGGTGTTGATGGGATTAGGATCTCCCCGAGTTTGTTTACTCGCTTGGATGAGGCGGATCGTTTGGGCAAAATTTTGGCAAAGATTGCTCAAGAAGGCATTTGATAGATTTGGCTATTTAACCATTGATCCCAGTTGGATGATTTGTGTTCCCCAAAGGGCGAAATAGAAAGAGAAGGCGACCCAAGTGCCGGCTTCGGCGCTTTGGGGTCGTTTTGTTCGGACGAATTCGAGAAGGGCAATCGGGCCGGCGAGGAAGGCGACTTTGGCGAGTGCGAACGGGGCGACGCCGTGATTGAGGATGCTGTTGAAGAGGGGGTTTCCTTCGCGCCCGCCGAGGTTAAGCCATGCGATTGTGCTGAGGAGGTCGACGGTGCCGAGGATGGTGAGGAGCACTGTGCTGAGATGAATTTTTGAGGTGAGGATGCCGCCTTTCATATACCATTTAAGAATTTTTATTCTGAAGTTGTTCCTGGCGCAACTTTATATGGGTAAATAGGGGACATGGAGTTTCGCAATTTAGGCCGGACGGGTGTGAAGGTAAGCAATCCTTGTTTGGGAACAATGACATTTGGATGGGATCCTGATGATTGGGGATCAAGTGAGAAGGATTCATTTTCGGTTTGTGATGCGGCATTGAAGTTGGGGATTAATTTTTTTGATACGGCAGATGTTTATGCTCGGGGGAAGAGTGAGGAGATTTTAGGTAAGTGGATGACGGATCGCGGGGTTCGTGATCAGTTGGTAGTGGCAAGTAAGTGTCACGGGAAAATGAGCGATAGTGATCCGAACGCTTGGGGGAATAGTCGCAAGCATGTTGTCGAAGCTTGCGAAGCGAGTTTGCGGCGATTGGGGACGGACTGGATTGATTTGTTCCAAATTCATCGACCTCAGCCGGAGATTCCGATTGATGAGACGTTGAGAGGTTTAGATGACCTTGTGCGAGCGGGGAAGATTCGGTATGCAGGATGTTCAACGTTTGCGGCCTGGCAGGTCACGGAAGCGCATTATGTGGCGAAGATGCTCGGGACGGCGGGTTTTGTGAGTGAGCAGCCGCCCTATAACTTGTTGGATCGGCGGATTGAGCGCGAGTTATTGCCATTCTGTCGGACTTATGACTATGCGGTTTTGCCGTGGTCGCCGCTAGCGGGCGGTCAGTTGAGCGGGAAGTATTTGAATCAGAAACCACTTGATGGTCGGTACAGCAAGAGCGATCCGGGTGGTCGGGTGAATGCGACAACATCTAAGCTTGTTCAAAAATTGGCGACGGTGGCAAAGAAATTTGATTTATCTTTGACGGAACTGAGTTTGGCTTGGGTGGCGAATCAGCCAGGGATCACGGTGCCGATCATTGGGGCTCGGTCGGTTGATCAATTGCAGTCGAGCGTGAAAGGCTGCCAAATTGTGCTTTCTAAGCAGTGCATGGATGCGGTTGATAAGGTGGTGGCACCGCAGAGTTGCACGATTGAATACTACAATGCGAACTTTGGCCCGAATGTGAGACCGAATGTCTGACCTTGTTTTGGTGGAGAAAGCCTTGGGCTTTTGCGTCAATGCGCATCAGGGTCAATTTCGGGATGGGGAGGCGGCGGTGCCTTATGCTTGCCATCCGGTTGAGGTGATGTTGACTTTGCGTCACTTTGCTGGAGTTACGGATGAAACTGTTTTAACGGCGGCGTTGTTGCACGATACGGTTGAGGATACAGAGGTATCGAGTGAAGATATCCGTCGGGAATTTGGGGATGCGGTTGCGGATTTGGTTGCAGAGGTCACCCGGGTTGAGCCGGAGCGACCTGAGGAGATGAGCAAGGATGAGCATTGGATGATGCGCACTGGTTTGCTCTTGGAAGAGATTGGGCAGATGTCACATGACGCACTTTTGATCAAGCTCAGTGATCGGTTGAGCAATATTGCGGAGAGTGAGAAGACCAGGAGCGGTCTGAAGTTGGAGCGGTACAGGCGGCAGTCGGTATGGATTTTGCAGGCGATTCCGCGAGAGACGCATTCGGGGCTTTGGGATGCGATTGCTGGTGTTTTGGGAACAAGTGAGTCGGAAATTGAGTCGGCGGATCGGTTTCCGGCAAAAAAATAGCCAGCCGGTTGGAGAGGACAGGGCCGGCTGACCGATGAAGTTGCTCGATTTGGAGCAGTTAATTTTTGATGCACGATTTTGCTTTTCTAGGAGCTCTTTGGTGCATGGCTCTCGCGGATGTGGGAGCTTGTTCTGAGGTTTATTGATGAATTCAATTTCCTCAATAACTTATTAGACTCCCAGCCTATCTTGCTGATCGCGGTTTAGGCATTGTATAGGTTCAGAAAGGGTCACTTGTACGGTGCCGAAAATTGCGGAGTTTTTGTCAGGATTAGGATAGTTGGGATTTTGGAAAAAAAATTCAGTTCACTTTGATTAGAAAGTGAACTGAATTGTTGTGCTAACCGAGAGTTTTAGTTTAGCTTTTTGCAGCAGCATTTGCGGCTTTTGCGATTCTACTTTTGCGCCGTGCAGCTTGGTTCTTGTGAATGATTCCGCGTTGGGCGGCTTTGTCAATTTTTTTGGTTGCAGTAATGAGTGCAGCGGTCGTTGCGGCTTTATCGCCAGTTTCGACGGCCGTCTTCACTCTTTTGACATAGGTTTTGATTTCAGTGCGAATGCTTTTGTTTACTGCAGTTTTACGCGCTGATCGTTTGATATCTTTTTTCGATGATTTGAGGTTTGCCATTTGGTGTTATTTCTCGGTTAGCCTTGCAATGATGGCAGATGGTTGGCTTTAAGTCAACCATCTTGGGGCATTGGTCGGAAGTCGGGTTAGGACTTGATGAATTTTTTCTTGGACTTGTCGAAGCCTTGCTCGACTTTTTTATGGTCGTAGTGCCATACGGGTGAGCCAGATCGTTGATAGAAGCAGACATAACTACTGAGGAGCGATGCGAGCATTCTTCGGCTGGTTCTTCGGACAACGTTGATTTCCCAGAGAACAGTGAGGAAGTCGGCACCCTTTGGCCAGTGGGCCATAACTTCGGTGAGAAGTTCGAAGGTTGATTTTTCTTCGGAGGTGGATGCGATTTCTCGGAGTTCTTCGATTCGTTGGTTGGAAATATAGACGACAGGGTCGGATTGATCCAGCCAGTTGAATTCGAGGACGTTTGGTTCGTCGGTTTTGGTGAGTTGGAAAACCGAACCAGATTCGACGGGTTGGTCGAGCCACCAATCAAAGAGGTTGAACAGGAGTCGAGCTTCGTGATTGAGCCAGACTTGGAGTTCGCGGCCCATTGGATCGCGGAAGATCAACTCTTGAATGTTGGGTTCGTTGCCAAACCAGTTCGTTGGGAATTGGCTGAGCGGGAATGTTCCAAGTTCTCGGTGGATTGGTTTGAGAACCAGTCGCATTGATTCCGGCATTGTTTTTGGCGCGGGCTGGATATCTTCGTCGAGGACATCGGTTGCGAGCGGGTGAACAATGAGCTTTCGAAGTGAAGAGCTGAGGCCCTCGTCCGTGAGTTCGACGTCAACGGGATCGCCATCTTCTTGCTTATGAGCAGTTTGAACAAATTGGAACGGCAGTGGCACTTCTTTGGCAAAGTCAGGTGCGAGGCCCGGTTTTTGGAATCGATCGCCACCGACCCAGAGGACTCGGGGATCCGCCTTGAGAACATTCATTACATTCTCGAGGTCATCAGGGAATGTTTTGACGTTCTGGGTGACTTCAAATTTTTCGGAAAGAAGTCCAGTTGCCGTGGATGAAGCGTCCGTTCTGAGGATTTCTTTGATGCAGGTTTCGATATCTTCTTTCTTGAGTTCAAGCGGAGCTGCGTCTTCGATTTCGATTACGGCTTCGAGCTTACCAGCGATTTTTGAAGCGGCGGCAAGCCAGTTTTTGATTTCGGACTCTGGATAGAGGCTTCCGTCGACTGACAAGATGAATCCGGGGATGCTGAGGAGCTCAGCGTTGAATTCTTTCCAATCATAGAGAAGGGTTTTGTATGGATCTTGTGGGTTAAGCACTAGCCATGCTGCGGCTCCGAGTGCTTTGACGTTAATTGGAGCAGTTTTTTCGACAGCTTTAACAATTGCGTCTTCCTGTCGCCAGTCGAAATTGCCAAGTGCTTTTTGGGCTTCTGCAACTTCTTCTTCGGTGACATTATTCATGTCGTATGTGCGCTGCATGTCTTCATCTTTGGCGGCGAATACAAGTCCGGCAAAGACGACATTTTCGTCGAGAGTCATGAAGATTCTCGGGTCGGATTTGACGAGCGCACGAATAATATCCTCAGCTTTTTCTTCGTCTTCGTAGCCAAATGAGCGACTTAGCTCGATTGCGACCAAGGAAAGGGGCATTGGCGCACCAAATCTTTCGGCCATGCTAACGATGGCTTCGGAGACTGGTCGGCCTTCACTATCAATACGTGAAGCGGGAACCCATCGTCGTTCGGCGTATGCGAACCTTTCGGGGTTTGAAGCGAGCAGGGCTCGTACGGTAGCAAGGCTTACGCCTTGACCGGCGAGTTCTTCGGAGATCTCACTGGGTTTAACAACTTCGTACAATTCGGTGAGTTTTTGCAAGACCAGTCGGTCGGCATAGTCACGGGCGATAGTTTCTTGAGGGTTCGTTTTCTTGGCCAAAATACGGACTCCGCGTTCAATTGGGATAAATTGAAGCTTTGTATTTTGGCATTATTGATAGGTGTTAGGTTAGGACTAGGTTAAGTTGGGTAGGAAGATTGGGCCTATTCATTTTGTGCCGGTTCCAGAACAAGCGACGATGGTTGTATTGGCTGGACTTACCGGGTTAGCGGCTCTCCGTCGCAAAAGGTTGGGTTGAATTTAAGACTTCCTGAGTTCATCGGGCCCCGGATCATCCATTAAGGAGACCGAGGCCCGACTCTGCGTTACCCTCTGGGAAAAGTTGTTTTTTAGATTTCTTGCGGATTTGTTGGAGTTATAGGGATTTCCTTTAAAGTTGCCCTGACGGCAGTTGGGCGAGTTGGTGGGGACTTGAATTCAAAGATTTCTGATCGGTTGCCACGCCAGTTGAGGTGTCGGTAGTCGTCGCCAGTGTATCGGTAGATAACTTTGCTCCAAAATTTTGCGGATTCTTCGTTACCCGGTTCGACATCTATATGCCAGAGTCCTGGCGATTCGTCGAAAACCATTCGCGCGACTTCTTCGCCGATGCCAAACCCCCGGTAGCTTTCTAAGATGAAGAGATCGGTGAGGGATCGGGCTACGATTTGTCCGTTTTGGAATTTAGGTTGGACAATAACGAATCCTGCGAGTTTGCCTTTGATTCTCACGAGGTATCCATCGACCTCGGGGGTATACACTTTATTGGTTATAGAATCAGTACTGTAGAGTCCGTTGTCGGCAATTTCGAGGGGAGAAAATTTCGAAGTTTCGTGCATGTAGAGTTGCATCAAGTTGCTTAGAACTTGAGTCTCCTCTTCAGTCACTAATTTCAGTGTCAACGGCATATGACAATTCCTCTCCTTACCCAGTTTTGGGTTTAGACTGAATTGAATCAAGATTTGTTCCAAGAATAGGAATTTTTCTTTGATTAGCTGTTGTATGCCATTTCGAGGGCTTCTTCGAGATCACGGAGGATATCGCGGACATCTTCGAGCCCTAGGGATAGTCGGACTCCGCCGGGGGAGATTCCAGCTTTCAGTTGATCTTCAGGTGGGACAACGGCGTGGGTCATAGAGGCGGGATGCTCGATGAGTGATCTGATTTGCCCGAGAGAAACAGCGAGAGTGATGCTCAATGAATTTTGGGCGATGTGGTTGATGAGTTTGACGGCTCTCTCATAGCTTTCTTGGGGGGTTCCGGCAATTTCAAAGTAGATCATTGCTCCGGGTGAGAAGTCGCCATCGATGTCACGCATTTGAGCGTGGGCGAGAGCTTTTTGGGGGAAGGAATCGAGGCCAGGGTAGGCAACGCGTGCGACTTTTGAGTTGAGGTCGAGAAATTCGGCGACTCGGGTTGCAGAGGTTTGCTGGCGTTCCATTCGGACGGCCAGGGTCGGGATGCCGTAAGTGAGGATGTGCCATGCGGCGTCGGGGGAAAGTGATGCGCCAAAGTCTTTTCGGTAGAGCAGGAGGTTTGTTTCGGCTGATTTTGGGCCAACGACTACGCCGCCCATTGTGGCGCCAAATCCGCCGATATGTTTGGTGAGGCTGTGGAGGACGAAGTCAATCCCCATTTCGATTGGCCTTTGACCGTAGGGTGAGGCGAATGTGTTATCGACGATGGTCACGATTCTCTCCGATAATTCTCGTTTTGTGTTGATCTTGGTGACGAACTCGACAATGGCTTTGATGTCGATGAGCTCCATTGTAGGGTTGCACGGAGTTTCGAAGTAAAGGACTCGGGTTTCAGGGCGAATTTCGGCTTCGAGCGCTTGGAGATCGTTGAAGTTGACGCTTGAGTTTTCGACTCCGAATCGTTTGAGCCAAGTCGTGATATGTCCATGCGTGCATCCATAGATTGCAGGGTGGAAGATGATGTGTTCGCCGGACTTAACGTGGATATCGATTGCGGCGGATACAGCGGCCATTCCGGTCGCGTAGCTGACGGCACACTCGCCTTTCTCGGCAAAGGCAAGAGTTTCTTCCAGTAGGCTTTGGCATGGTTCGTCGAGTCTTTCGTAGATATAGATAGGTTCAGTAGTTGACCGATCGATATCTGGGTTGGCAAATTGTTGGAATCCTTGGGCTCCGCGTTCGGCAGATCGGAGTCGGAATGAGACGGCAGTGGTGATGGGAGGGAGAATGTGATCTTGGAAGTCCCATTTTTCAGATCGGAATTTGCCATGAATAAGGACTGAACGATCTCTGTAGCTGTCTTCGCGTGCCATGCGATCATTATTGGATATAGTTTGCGTGCCCTGCACGGTGTGTCCAAAATGTTAGTGAAGTTGCGAAGGAGAATTTACGAATTATATTAGTTGATTGGTGGTCATTCAAGTAACTAAATAAGCCGTGTGCCTTTGAGAGGCACACGGCTTGAAATGACCGACTTTTATGAAGAAAATTCTTATTTCTTAACGTTTGCGTAGCGTCGCATAAATTTCTCGACGCGTCCGGCGGTGTCTACAATTTTCTTTTGTCCGGTGTAGAAAGGGTGGCTGAATGCGCTGATTTCGACTTTGACGACATAGTGGTCGACTCCATCAATTGTTCGCGTTTCATTGCTTTTCATGGTTGAAACGCCTTGCCATTCATTTTCTCCGTCAACGAAGAGGACGGGATGGTTTACTGGGTGGGTGTCGGTTTTCATATGGAATTGCTCCTTGTCGGTCAAGGCTTACTATTATGGCTCAGAGTTGGACGAAGTCGTTTGGACAATGGGACCGGATTCACTTGCAAGCAGAAATTTGTCGCAGATTCTTGGAAAACTCTCGACTTTAGACCGAAATTGTACTTGGAGGGATTGCGAATGACAAAAATGGCGGCTAGCAAGATATTAATTATTGATGATTCATTTGTTGGTCACTCTCCGATTGAAGAGCATTTGGCGCTAGAAGATGTTGAATTTGTTATAGAACCTGATCCTCGCAAAGGCTTCGATCTTATTATGATTGATATGCCAGACATTCTCATAGTTGACGTTGCTTACGCCGGGATTGACGCTTGGTCTTTGATCGATCGGATTCGTCGGACGAAAGAGATTGAGGATTTACCGGTGGTTATGGTGACGGGGATCGCCGATGTTGAGCTGAGAATTCGTTCGTTTGAAATGGGGGCGGATGCGGTGGTTCAAAAGCCATATAACAAGGCTGAGTTAATTGCGATGGTTCGCAATGTGACGAAGTTAAATCGATTTCGAAAATTGGCAGAGCAGCGACATGAGATTCAGAAGTCATTGTTGGGGATTCAGCAAGCGTACGATAAGACAATTCAGGGGTGGGTGAAGGCGTTAGACCTTCGCGATCATGAGACGGAAGGTCACTCCGTTCGTGTGGCTCAGATGACGATTCATATGGCTCGGGCATTTGGGGTGGCGCAAGAAGAGTTGCAACATATCTGGCGCGGGGCTTTGTTGCATGATATTGGCAAGTTAGGGGTACCGGATTCTATTTTGAGGAAAGCGGGCCCACTCACGCAGGAGGAACGTAGGGTGATGGAAAAGCATCCAATGCATGCGCATGAGATGCTTTATTCAATTGATTATTTACGCCCAGCATTGCCGATTCCGGTTTATCATCACGAAAAATTTGATGGAACGGGTTACCCGTTTAAGATTGGTGGTGAGAGTATTCCTTTTTCGGCTCGGATGTTTTCGGTCGTTGATGTTTGGGATGCATTGAGCTTTAATCGACCATATCGCAAGGCTTATCCACAGTGGAAAGTACGTGAGATGCTTCTAGCGGATAAGGGGACACATTTTGATCCCGATTGTGTGGATATGTATTTAGAGTTACTGGAATATTTTGATAAGAGTGTGCCTTCGATAGCGGCGATTTGGGCAAATGCTTGTGCTGAGGAGCCGCATGAAGTTGCGCCATTGCCTCCTCAACCGGAGAAAGGTGAGACAGAGTTGAACCCGTGGGAACACGTGAATGTTCGCGATGTTGCGTAAAAAATCCCCCAAGCTAGAAGCTAGGGGGATTTCTTTTATCGGTCAGTTTTGACTATTTGCGTTTGCGTCGAATAGCTGCAACTGCGAGACCGCCGAGTACTACCATGGTTGCCGGTTCTGGCACGCCTTGGTAATTGACGGTGTCAACGCCGATGTAGTCGGAGTTGGCGCCCAAAGGGCCGCCGTTAGGGACGAAGTAGCGGAATGCGAATCGACCGGTGGTCGGTGCCGCCAAACCGGAGAGCACGATATTGAATTGTGTCCAGGTGTTCGGGTAGCCCGCAAGTGTCAATGATGGGTTGACGGTTGCAAGCAACGTGGTGAAATCACCGACTGCAGCAGGGCCGGTGCCAACATTTGTGCTCGCGCCAGCGGTGCTGAGTCGAACTTCGAGTCGGTCTGCAAATGCTGGCGCATCAACTGTTCTGGTCCAGAACGAGAACGTTGACCCGTTTTGTAGGGTGTCGGTTTGGGTAATCAGCCAGTTGCTGATTGTTTCTGTTCCTGAGCCGGCTGTGCTGTTGAAGTTTGCACCAATATAGGAAGTGGTCAAAGTGCCAGCCTGGGCTGTGAAAACAGCTGCGTTTCCTTGGAACCAGTTTGAAGAACCAACAGCGGTTGACTGATTGCTTTGTGACCATCCCGCGGCACCAAGGGTGGTGATGTCGTCAAAGCCTTGTGTAAAATCTGCGACAGCAAATGTGCTGCAGGCGGCAAGCGCCAATAATGTGAGCTTTTTCATTTTTTCTCTCTGAATGATGTGATTTGCCCATGCGGCCAATCAACTTTCACCCCTAACTATATCTGCAAAACGGCAATATGGGTAGGAAAGATATAAAAAGAGTTGAATTCCCAGTAAAAGTGCGTGTTAAAAATTACTTAATTTGCTGTCCTGCCAGTTGTAGTACGGTGGTGGATATACTTGGTTACCGTAACACCCACCGTTTTTGTCAGCGGCGCCAGGGCGAGTGGGCATTCCAGTTGAGATACAGGAATCACCCATGAGCGAAAAAAGAGTTTATTTGTTCCGAGAAGGGAACCAGACGATGCGGGACTTGCTTGGTGGCAAGGGCGCTAACTTAGCAGAAATGACAAAAATTGGACTACCGGTGCCTCCGGGGTTCACGATTACGACGGCGGTTTGTTCGGAGTATTACGACAACGGCAAGAAACTTCCGGTTGAATTGAGGGCCGAGATGGTCTCGGCAGTTGCTGATGTTGAAAAAGAAATGGGCCGCACATTTGGTGGCTCGGAAAAACCACTTTTGATTTCCGTTCGGTCGGGTTCCAAGTTCTCGATGCCGGGAATGATGGATACGGTTTTGAATCTTGGTTTGAATGAGACCACGGTTGCAGCGATGATTAAGGAAACGGGGAATGCTCGTTTTGTTTATGATAGTTATCGGCGCCTGATCATGATGTTGAGCGATGTTGCTTTTGGATTGAGCAAGCACCATTTTGACAACGATATTTTTGCGGCCTACAAGAAGAGAGTTGGAGCGAAGGCGGATCTTGATTTAACGGCAGAGCAATTACGGGAAGTTTGTGATGAGTTCTTGGCCTATGTTCAATCTGAGACAGGCCATGCATTTCCATCTGATCCTTGGGATCAGTTGATGGCGGGGACTGAGGCGGTTTTCCGCAGTTGGAATAATGATCGCGCGATTGTTTATCGTCGCACGGAGAAGATTCCTGACGAGATTGGAACTGCAGTTACGGTTCAGTCGATGGTTTATGGGAACGCGGGCGATGACTGCGGTACGGGCGTTGCATTTACGCGCGACCCGAGCACGGGTGAGAGCTATTTGTTCGGCGAGTATTTGATGAATGCTCAGGGCGAAGACGTGGTTGCTGGGGTGCGGACGCCGGTTCCGATTAGCGAACTTGAAAAGCAGAATCCGGAGGTTTACAAGAACTTCACGGATACCTGTGCGGTTCTTGAGAAGCACTACAAGGACATGCAGGATCTTGAGTTTACGATTGAGCACGGAAAGCTTTATATGCTTCAGTGCCGTAATGGTAAGCGGACGGGTCCAGCGGCGGTTCGGATTGCAGTTGAGATGGTGAAGGAAGGCTTGATCTCGAAAGAGGAAGCGATTCAGCGTGTGACGGGTAGCCACCTTGACCAATTGCTCCACCCACGAATTGATCCATCGGTATTGGATGATGCGGTTGAGCTAGCGAAAGGTCTACCGGCTTCACCAGGGGCGGCGGTCGGAACGGTCGTCTTTACGGCAAATAAAGCGGCGGAATTGGGCGTTCATGGCGGGGCGGGCCAAAAAGTTATGCTGGTTCGCGATGAAACGAATCCTGATGACGTTCATGGCATGTTGGCGGCCCAGGGCGTTTTGACGGCTCGGGGCGGAAAAACAAGCCACGCAGCAGTTGTTGCTCGCGGCTTCGGTATTCCTTGTGTCGCGGGTGCGGAATCGCTTGATATCGATGAAAAAGCGCACAACTTTAAAGTTGGTGGTCATACGATCAAAGAAGGTGACACGATCACGATGGATGGTTCGAGCGGGAAGGTTTATCTTGGCGAACTGAAATTGATTGCACCGGAAGTGAGCGGATCGTTTGGTACTCTGATGGAGTGGGCCGATGAGTTCCGGACGATGAAGGTCCGGACGAATGCGGACAATCCACGGGATGCTCAGCAGGCCCTGGAGTTTGGCGCGGAAGGGATTGGTCTTTGTCGCACCGAGCACATGTTCTTTGAAGCGGATCGATTGCCGCTTGTTCAAGAGTTGATTTTGACGAAGGATGAAACAGTTCGGCAAGAGATGCTGGATAAGTTGCAAGTTGTTCAGCAGGGCGACTTTGAAGGGATTTTTGAAGCGATGGATGGCTTGCCGGTGACGATCCGGTTGATTGACCCGCCGCTCCATGAATTCTTGCCAAGCAAGGATGAGTTGATTCGTGAAGTGAGTGATTTGAGTCACCGCGTTGCGACGAACAGCGAGTTAAAAGCGAAATTGGAAGAGCGTCAGAAATTGCTTCATGAAGTTGAAGCGATGAGCGAATCGAACCCAATGATGGGCTTGCGCGGGGTTCGGCTTTCGATCATTCTGCCGGGCTTGGTCATTATGCAAACGCGGGCGATCTTGCAAGCGGCCTGTAAGTTGGCAAAGGCGGGCAAAACGGTTTTGCCAGAGATCATGATTCCGTTGGTTTCAACGGTGAACGAACTTCGAGTTGTTCAGAATCAGTTGGAAGCTGAGGCAAAGAAAATCATGATTGAGCAAGGGATTGACGTTGCTTACCAATTTGGAACGATGATTGAAATTCCTCGGGCAGCTTTGACGAGCGGCGAGATTGCGGAATATGCGCAGTTCTTTAGCTTTGGAACGAACGACTTGACGCAGATGACTTTTGGTTATAGCCGGGACGAT
>JBJXDW010000056.1:0-44120 GCA_046154445.1 Fimbriimonadaceae bacterium
CTTTCGATCCGGCCCGGTCCAAAAAACGACTCGCTGATTTGCCACATCTCCTCCTGACCCACAGGATCCAATCCCACCGCTGTTGAAAATTCAAAAAAGCGTTGCTTAATCCAGCACATCGTGCTCAAATAAGCAACTCTCTCCACCTTCAATCCCAACTTCTGAGCCACGTTCGTCGCACATGTCCCAAAAGAATGTGCCACCACCCCATAAAAATCTCCGTGCTCCTTAGCTAAATCCATCGCCGCGCCCGCCATCAATGGCGCATAACAATACTGCCCTCCGCTATCCCCGTGACCATGCGCATCAAATGCGACAACCCGATAACCAGCCCCCACCAAAGGGTCAACGAATGAACTCAAATTCGTCCCCCGACCGTTCCATCCATGCATCAAGAGCACAGATCGATCCCCTTCCCCCCATTCATAACCTGCCAAAATCGCACCCCCACTCTCAAACTCAAATCGTCGCGATGCCGCCGCCGCCAACGCTTCCTTTCGCGCCATCTCGACCCGCACCGGAGTGCAAAACAGCCAAAGCGCTTCCTCCGGAGTCGGAACTTCCTCCAACGTCCCAATCAAGCCCAGCATCGAATCCGGTATTCGAATCACATCGCTCGCCGCATCACCCATAGTCCTACTCTACCAACTCCCAAACCCGAGCCTACCAACCTCCGCCCGGTATCCTAATCTTATCCCGCCGATGAATAATCCTTCCCGGCGTCTCACGCAAATACACCACGAACGCCGCCAAAAACTCATTGGTCAGGCTGCCTTTGTTGGAGCACTTGCCGGACTTGTCGCCGTTTTCTTTGAACTCGCAGTGCGCTGGACCGAACACTTCAGCCAAGGCCTAGTAGACGCAACTGGTCAATTTGCCTGGATCATAGTTCCCCTTTTTGCCGCCTTGCTAGGTGGAACCGCGTCCCATTTCACTCAAAAACTGGCTCCCGAAGCCGCTGGCTCCGGAATTCCTCATACAAAACTCGTCCTTATGAATCTGAGGAAAATCGTCCCCGCCCGACTCATCCCCGTCAAAGTCGGTGGCGGACTACTAGCAATCGCTTCAGGAATGTCCCTAGGACGCGAGGGCCCAACCGTCCAAATCGGCGCCGCTCTCGGTCAACTTGTTGCCCAAATCCTAAAAGCTCCCCGTCGTTCCTACGCCCCACTTATCGCGTCAGGTTCAGGTGCAGGACTCGCAGCAGCATTTAACGCCCCACTCGCTGGGTTTCTCTTCGTCATGGAAGAGCTTAAACGAGAAATGTCTCCGCTCACCTATGGAACCGCTCTAGTCGCTTCCGTCGCCGCCGTCGCCGTCAAGAGGCTTATCCTTGGTCAAACACCTACATTCATCCTCCAACAAGCAAACTTTGTTCCTCTGCCCGCCTTGCTCGTCGTCATCGTCCTCGGTGTCCTCGGTGGACTTCTTGGAATCGTTTTCAATAAAGGCATCCTCAAAGCTCTCGACTTTCGCGACAAAATCAACCTTCCCCGCTTTGTTTATGGGGGACTCGTTGGACTCTTCGCCGGAATCTGTCTAGTATTCATTCCTGCCGCAACCGGTGGTGGACACGCCACCGCTGAAAAACTTCTCAAAGGAACATTCGAATCGCCGCACCTACTCGCTTTCCTCGCCACTATCCTGCTTTTCAAATTTTTTCTCACAATTTTTAGTTTTAGCAGTGGAAACCCTGGTGGAATCTTTGCCCCCATTCTCGTTCTCGGTGCCGTTCTTGGCTATGGAGTCGGAACGGTAGCTAACGGACTTTTCCCAACTCTCGGTGTAGTACCATCTGTCTTTGCCGCAATTGGAATGGCCGCCGTCCTCGCGTCAACTGTGCGAGCTCCGCTCACCGGTGTCGTTCTCATTTTCGAGATGACCGCCGAATACCGGCTCCTCTTCGCCCTCCTCCTCGGTGCATTCATCGCCTATATCATCGCAGAATCACTTAAAGATCATCCCATCTATGAAGCCCTCCTCGACCGAGAACTCCGTGTCAACGACCAGTCTCTACCCGACTCGGATCCACCCAAGGTCGTCGACCTTCTCGTTGAACCAGATTCCGCGATGGACGGCAAACGCCTCCGCGAACTCGATCTCCCTTCTGGATGCCTTGTCGTCAATATCCAGCGCGGCAAACAATTCGTCGTTCCCAACGGAGCCACTCGCCTCAACGAAGGCGATGTCGTAACAATTGTCTCTGAAGTTACCGACCAAAACGACTGGGCTAACGTCTTTACTCTTGCAAGAACTCCCCACCACTAAATGCCCCAATCGCCCGATACACTGAAAGCCCGTGAGCTCATCCTCAAATACGGCGTTAACTCCGCTTGCTACCAAATTGTTAACGATAACATCACTAAATTCTTTCCACCAACTGGTGAATCACTTGTCGGTTTTGTCAAATACCACGGTATCCACGTTGTTGCAACCGAACCAATTGGACCAATTTCAAATATCAAAGAGGCAACAACTCACTTTCAACAATCTCATGCAAATGCGTGCTACTTCGGTGCATCTCAAGAATTTACACAAGTCCTCGCTCAGCTTGGCCCCGCAACCGAAATTTGCATCGGGTCCCAACCCTGCTGGAACCTTCAATCCTGGAACGACACGATCCTCGTCATCCCAAGCCTGCGCGAACAATTCCGCCGCGCCCGTGCAAAAGGCGTCACTATCCGAGAACTCACAACCGAAGAAGCTCAGTCACATCCCCAACTTCAGGAAGTCCTCCAAACCTGGCTCAAGAATCGGCGATTCTCCCCACTCCACTTTTTGGTTGAATTTGATACTCTCGACTTCTTACTCGACCGACGAATCTTCGTCGCCGAACGTGATGGCAAGATCCAAGCCTGGCTCAATCTCTGCCCCATACCCAAACGCAAAGGCTGGCTGACCGAGCAATTTCCCCGCATCCCATCTGCACCAAACGGCACCATGGAACTTCTGCTCCACACCGCCGCCCAATCGCTCGCATCCGAAGGACACGAATTCCTCACCATGGGCCTCGTTCCCCTTTCCAACATCGCAATCGAGTCGCCTAAACCACCTTGGTTGCAATGGGCATTCCTCTGGGCGCGAGCCCACGGAAAGCGCTTCTACAACTTCCAGGGCCTCGAAAACTTCAAATCTAAATTCCGACCCCATCACTGGGAACCTCTCTACGCCGCCGTCCTCGAAAAATCTTTCCGCCCCCAACACCTCATCGCAATCGCTCGTGCATTCACCCAAGACCCACTCATCCCAACTCTCCTCAAAGGCGCATACCGCTCAATTTGCAAAGAAGTCAAATGGATTCTGAAAGGAGCCAAGCACTAATTACAGCCGAAATCCACTAGTGAATTGTCCATTTGACTCGAACTTATGGGCCACGAAAGTAACTTTGTCGATCCGTCTGATCGCCAGGTATAGGCCCTGTTCCGACGAAATCGACCTTCTCGAAGTAGTCCCGATTCCGAAGGACTTCTCAATCCCGTTAGACTCCCCGTGCAAAACGACGTATAGAGTGTGTCATAGCTAGTTCCAAGCTCAGAATATGCAGAAACAGCATAATCATCCGAATCGCCTGGATCAGATGGACTTCGCCAAATATCTTCCGCTTGAACATAAGGAAAGAGAGCTTGTTTAATCTGAATCTGCCCCACGTACTGTGGATAGTCACCGTAACTAGCCAGGCCTCTCTGCAATCGAACCATGATTGAAGTTTCAGCGACATACGGAGTACGGTCATCATATTCCGAGCAGTAAATTAAATAGGCTTTCCCAATTTGGCTCAAGTTTGAGTTTGAGGCGACATCTTTCGCTGCTAGCTTTGCGTTTGATAAGATCGGAAAGACGATAGCTGCAAGTAAGCCAATTATTCCGATAACCACCAGTAATTCGACTAATGTAAATGCCTTTTTCATTTCGATATACCTTGAGTTTGTCCAGCTCTTGTAGAACTCTCTGGCAAAAAAATGGGAAGGAGGCCCTCAGCCATTCGTCGAACTTCGCTATCAGTATCAGAAGCCCGGTCTTTCAAAAACTTAATGACCCTCTCTTTCTGGTTTGTTTTCTTTGCCGAAATTCCCCCAACGACTACGACCGATTCTAGTTTTACCGCTTGATTTGAATCCTGAGCATAGCGCTCCAATTCTGACCACTCTTTTTCGGTGAGACCCTCATTAGAATCTGCGACTTCCAACAAATGCCAAAGCCGTTCCTCTTTTTCTAACGGAATGCCAAACTTCTCGGAGCGTTCTCGTACGACTTTCGAATATCTTTGGCATCCTACGAACGCCAGTGTTAGGAAAATGCAAATAGCAATGATTGCGAAGGAAGTAAGTTGTTTTCCAGCAATCATGTTACTGATGTGCCCAAGCGCACCATTGGCTGCATCGAATAGAGTCTTGTCCACTACAACCGGAGCAGACTGTAGCAATACAACCTGCATATGAGGATCCACTCCAAGAGGTTGCGCACGACGGCTTTTTGGGTTCATCCAGAGTAGCAGACACCACAGCAACCGCAAAAACGGTCATTCCGATAACGGAAACAAGAATGATTCTTGATCGTGAAAATTTTTTCATTTCTTGCCTCTTGACTTGAAACTCACAATGTCATTGACGATATTTCTTACTTGCCAACAAAAAAATATACATTACAAAATATAAATGAAGTTCCCCATCTTTATGATTTTCTTAATGAATGTCAGTTTATGCTTTGACGATTCAAAGAACGTGACTGCTAATGCTGATAACGAGTCCGACCACGACTACTTGGCAACTTCCGCTTCTCAACTCCAATCCGACCATCACTCACCCCCATCATCTTCCGTAAACCAGAAATCTCATCCCGAATTTCAGCCGCTTTCTCAAACTCCATTGCTTTCGCGAACTCCTTCATCTGCTTCTCCAAAACCCCGATCAACACCGGAATCTCTTCAACCCGAACCGGTTGCCCCTTGTCCATCAACCGCTCACTCACCTCATTCGAATACTGTGCTGTCGTCTCCGCAACTGCATCATAATTCCGAACCGTCTCGCGAATCTCTTTCTTAACCGTAACTGGCTCAAATCCATGCTTCAGGTTGTGCGCCCGCTGAATCTCGCGCCGACGATCCGTCTCGTCAATCGCCGCCTTCATGCTCCGAGTCACCTTATCGGCATACATAATCACCTGCCCACCCGCATTCCGAGCTGCCCGACCAACCGTCTGAATCAGAGAGGTCTCCGACCGCAAAAACCCTTCCTTATCCGCATCCAAAATCGCTACCAAAGTTACTTCTGGCAAGTCCAAACCTTCACGGAGCAAGTTCACCCCCACCAAAACATCATAAACCCCCAAACGCAAATCCTTCAAAATTTCCGGTCGATCCATAGAATGGACTTCCGAGTGAATGTAATTCACCTTCACCCCCAAATCTTCCAGATACCCGGTTAAATCTTCCGACATCTTCTTAGTGAGAGTCGTCACCAAAACCCGTTCTTTCTTCTCGACTCGCTTCTGAATCTCGCCAATCAAGTCATCCACCTGATTTCCCGTTGGGCGAATATCAATATCCGGATCAATAACGTAGGTTGGGCGGATAATCTGTTCAACCCGATTCCCCTCTTTCTCAAGCTCAAACGGCCCCGGAGTCGCGCTGACATTGATCACTTGAGGCACCCGATCCAAGAACTCCTCAAATTTCAGCGGTCGGTTATCCAACGCACTCGGCAACCGAAATCCATAATCCACCAACACCGATTTCCGCGACCGATCCCCGTTATACATTGCACGAATCTGCGGCAAAGTCTGATGACTTTCATCAATAAAAACGATCGCATCCTTTGGCAAAAAGTCGAGCAAAGTATAAGGAGGATCACCGGGTTCTCGACCATCAAAATAACGCGAATAATTCTCAATCCCATTGCAAAATCCGACCTCCCGGATCATCTCCATGTCAAATTCTGTCCTCTGCCGTAGTCGCTGAGCTTCAAGCAACCGACCTTCGCTCTCAAACAGCGCAACCTGCTGAGCCGCTTCCAATTCAATCACCTTCACAACTTCATCAATCTTCTCAAACGGAGTGACATAGTGCGTCGCAGGGAACACCGAGCACTTACTCGGCTCATCCAAAACATGCTGAGTCAAAGGATCAATCAGCCGAATCCGCTCAACCGTATCGCCAAAATATTCAACCCGGGTAACAATCTCCTCGTCCTTGGGTTGAATATCCAAAATATCACCCTTCACCTTAAAGGTCCCCCGATCCAATACAAAATCGTTCCGTGTAAATTGCATCTGGATGAGTTTCGTCATCGCTGCATCCATCGGAAAATCAACGCCCGACTCAAACGTAATCACACTCTCCGCATAAACATCCGGACTCCCCAATCCATAAATACAACTCACGCTCGCAATCACGATAACGTCGCGACGCTCCAGCAAAGCTTGAGTCGCTGCGTGCCGCAACCGCTCGATCTCCTCATTAGTACTCGAATCCTTTTCAATATACAAGTCCGAACCCGGAACATACGCCTCTGGTTGATAATAGTCGTAGTAGCTGATAAAAAAGTGAACCGCATTATCAGGAAAAAACGCCCGAAATTCCTGACAGAGCTGAGCCGCCAAAGTCTTGTTATGAGCAATGATCAGTGCCGGACGCTGACTCTCAGCGATGACACTCGCCATCGTATAAGTCTTCCCCGTACCTGTCGCCCCTAAAAGTGTCTGGAACCGAATCCCCGAATCCAATCCATCCACCAAACCCGCAATCGCCGTCGCCTGGTCACCCTTAGGTGTGAAATCTTGACTCAATACAAGCGGAGTATCAAAACGAACGATCGACGAAGCCATTCCAAGTCTATTATACGCCCGAGTAGGTCAAAATAGTATAGACTTGTCTAGTTCCTAGGCCGCTTTTTTTGCCGCCGATATCCTATCAAAAAACTCGTTGATCGGAACTGGCTTTGAATACAAAAATCCCTGACCCCAACGACAACCCATTGAGCGCAAAAGCTTCGAATGTTCTTCCGTTTCAATACCTTCAGCAACCACATATAAATCAAGCATCTCCGATAAACCAAGAATCATCCGAACAACCTCCTCACTATTATCAGACTCTCCAAGTTTCATGACAAATGAGCGGTCAATCTTCAAACAATCAAGAGGAATATCGAGCAACATACTCAGAGAAGAATAGCCCGTTCCAAAATCATCAAGCGCAATTAATATCCCCATAGCCTGAATGCGGTTTAACTTGGCCGAAACAACCTGGTGATCGTTGATCAAAGATGACTCGGTTAATTCAAGCCACAGACCACCGCGATGAAAGGAATATTTCATTACAATCTCCTCAAGCCGTTCAACAAAATCGATTTGCCCCAATTGTCGAGGCGCAACATTCACCGATAAGTGAACTCTCTCAGAGGGAAACTCGCGCTCCAAACGCTCAAGATATCGACACGCCTCTTCTATCGCCCAATAACCCATCTCCAAAATCAACCCAGTCTCTTCGGCTACTGGAATAAACTCCATTGGCGAGACCGGGCGACCATCTTCCCGTGTCCACCGCATCAATAACTCACCAGCATTTGTCCGACCAGATTTCATGTCTATGATTGGCTGAATCGCCATCCAAAACTCACCCCGTTCCCAGCCTGCCCTCAATTCTCGCTCGAATTCCACCCGCGATTCCAAAGCAGACCCCATTTTTGAATCATAAATCTGGATCTGACCTGGCCCGGAACGCTTCGCCTCGTACATCGCAATATCAGCATTCCGAATCAAATCACTGGATTTGTTTCCATCTTCAGCCTTAACGACCCCGACGCTAACCGAAGATCGCAAGCTCACGATTCCAACTGTAATCGCATTCTTCATCAACGAAGCGAGGAACTCTTCAAACATTTGAATTAGTTTCTCAACGCCGCCATCGCTATCGATCATCAAAACAAACTCATCGCCCCCCAAGCGACCAAGTAAAGCCCCATCAAATTGTTCCGCAATCCGTTCCGCAAAGGCCACCAAATACTGGTCACCAAAAACGTGCCCGTAGTGGTCGTTTGCTACCTTAAAATTATCTAGATCCATTAAAGCAAGTACGCAGGAATTACACTTTCCAGCCGCGACTCGTTCCAAAGTATCTTCAACGACCCTCGAGAATCCTTCGCGATTAAGTAATCCGGTTAGCGCATCTGTTCGTGACTGCCAATCTAATTGCCTGTTCAAACTTGCCAATTCTTGGTTAGTTTCTTCAGCAACTCGCTTTGCGTCAAATAAAATCAAAAACTGCTTTTGAACCCGATTGAGAACAACTAGCATCAAAATGGCACTCAAAACTGAAAAAAGGAGAGAACCCCAAAACCATATCTGCCGAAACGTATTTGGGCCCTGCATTTCTTGAAAGTAATTATCGGCTGTCAAATCAACACCAACAACTGCCTCTAAGCTTCCATCAGAAGCAAAAATTGGCGAGTAGGCGCTGATAAATGTTCCCCACTCATCTCGGTATGGCTTATCATCACCTACCGATTTCCCAGTCGCAAGAGATTCTTTTAGCGCAGGTGTTGGATCGTTATACTCTTCTCCTAATCTTGACTGATCTTCTCGACCGTCATCATCCGCATCACCCGGCGCCGTAGGGTCAAGCCCAAACCTAATGACCCCCCGGTCAACATAACATGTGTAGACAAATTTGATAGACTCGTTTGCATTGAGAACTCGCCTCAACTGGCTATTCTCCTCCCGATATTGTTCTGAATCCATCGAGCCATGCTCGCGGATCAAACGATGAACATCACCATTCACAAACTGTGATGCATCGCTCGCAACTGATTTCAACTGCTGCTTAATCGAGCGATGCATTTCGTTCTCATAACGATTACTAAGCACAGTGCCCAAAGAATACAGCGAGGCAAAAACAATCAAGCCGATAAATGTTGAAAACCAACGATTATCAATCTTGAGCAACGGTTCTAACCGAGCAAATCCCTGGACCCTCCGCACAACTTAGATTTTTGGTAAAAATCTTCCATAACCTAGGCTAATAACAAAAAAACCGCAATACTCGGATGGCTTTACGGTCAAATGCAAGAAGATGTACTGGCTTTTTCCAACATTTGTGATCTCAATAACCGCCGATCAACTGCCAAAATGCCATACTCCTACTTAATGCACAATCGCCTGCCGAAATCGCGCTCTGCAAATGATTGGCCCATCTTCAACTGCCATTGAATAAAAATCCCAATAAACTTCATCCGTAATCGGATCAATTAAACCATTTTGCTCCTTGACCACCGGCCCCTTAAAACTTACCGAAATCGCATATGTATTCTCATTTCCCTTCTCCTCCGAATCATTTGAAGGGGGTGGCCCATCCGCCGGGTTCGGAACCTGCGATTCCGCATCCAACACCGCAAGCATCTTCTTAGCCTGCGCCTTCGCCTCATTGATATCCATCTCATTAATCCCCAAAAAACAACTCGAAAGTTCGCCAAAAATCCGAATCTTAAACTCACGCTCAAACCGTTTAGGCGATGTCAATAACAGTGGCAAAATTGGCTCACTTGGCCCAAATACAATGCGCAATGCCAACGACCTCATCTTAGTGCTCAATTCATCAGCATCTTTATCCGATAGTTTCCCTTTCATCCAATTTGCCGTGAGCTTCTCACGCATTTCTTCAAGTTCTTTTTCGCGCTTAGCCGTATCAACTTCACCAACAAACGAATACTTCTCCTCAAAATTCAAATACCCCTCTGATTCATAAATTCGCGATCGGCCCAAAATCGACTTCTTATCTCCTAGCACGAGCGACCAACCGCTATCCGCCTCGCGCCAGCTCGACAACCTCTTTTCCGCTGTCAAAACCCGTGACCCATTCACCGTATCTTCTTTGACATTCCACCCCTGCCCCTCAAATTTAATCATATCCATCATCGGCTTGGGTTCCTCTCCTCCGAAATTCAAAACCCCCGATGCCGACCCCTCCCGAATCGTAATCACCTTGACCACACTTCCATCTTCGCCCATTTCAGTCGAGCTCACCGCTTCCGTGCAGCCACCCAATAACCCACCAACAAGCAATGCACCGAACCCAAAAGCCAACCAATTTCTCATTACAAAACCAAAGACGACCGAAACCCCAGCAAAAACGCACTTCCCATTGACCTATCCTCAAAATAAGTCACCATATATCCATGTCCAGTGAAATCGAATCCAGAGGTTATGCCCATCCCCAAAATATCGTCTCAACCGAATGGGTCGCAAATAATCTTAATAGCCCCAATGTCATCATCGTCGAATCTAACGAAGATCCTCTCCTCTACCCCTCCAGCCACATCCCCGGAGCCTACGAAGTCGACTGGACGCTCGACCTAAACGATCCCCTTGTCCGAGACTATCTCAACAAATCCGGCTTCGAAGCCCTCATGTCCCGTCTTGGCGCGACCCAAGATTCCCAGATCGTCTTCTACGGCGATAAAAATAATTGGTGGGCATGCTATGCCTTCTGGGTGTTCCAATTGTTCGGACACACAAACTGCAGCATCATGGATGGCGGTCGACTCAAATGGATGAACGAACAACGCCCGCTCATCATTGACCTCCCAGACAACCCTACTTCAACCTACACCGCCCAAAATCGCGATGACTCAACCGAACGCGCCTTCCGCGACGAAGTTCTCGCCCACGTCAAATCCAAAGGGCAACTCGTCGACGTGCGATCTCCCGAAGAATTCACTGGTGCCCGAACCCACATGCCCGACTATCCTAACGAAGGCGCCATCCGATCAGGACATATCCCCGGAGCAAAGTCCGTCCCCTGGGCCACCGCCACCAACCCCACTAACGGAACATTTAAAACCGCCGCCGAACTTCGCGAAATCTACGAAAACCAAAAAGGTATTTCCCCCGAAGAACCCACCATTGCCTACTGCCGCATTGGCGAGAGATCATCCCACACCTGGTTCGTACTCAAATACCTCCTCGGACACCCTAATGTCAAAAACTACGATGGCTCCTGGACAGAATGGGGCAACAGCGTCGGACTCCCTATCGAAAAACCGTAAATGCCCTACCCAACTCCCATCCAAGAATTCGTCGAAAACCTCAGCTTCATCGACGATCGCGCCGAGCGAATCCAAATTCTCATCGAACTCAGCCGATCCTACAAAGCCGCCAATCAAGAAAAGCCATACCCCGCCGAAAATCGAGTCCCTGGCTGCGAATCGGAAGTCTACACCTGGCTCACCCTTACTCCCGAAGGCACTCTCAATCTCGACATCGCCGTTGATAACCCCCAAGGAATCTCCGCCATGTCTCTCGCCGCACTCATAGCGAGCGGACTCCAAAACCAGCTGCCCACCACTGCCAACCAACTCGACGAAGACCTCGTCTACGCCCTCTTTGGCAAAGAACTCAGCATGGGCAAATCAATGGGACTCACTAATCTCGTCCGGCAAATCAAAGCCCAAGCCGCCAACCTGACATAATCAAACCCATGCTCGGCACACTCGCGGCCCTCTGCCTCGCCCAAAACGTCACCCCCTCACAAATCTCAACCGAATCTCGATTCGAGCTCGCTGCCCCTCTCGTTCTTCCGGCGGTCTATATTCATCACCAGCTCGCCAAACACGGCATCGCTCAATCCACCGCTCACCGCCTCGACCTCCAAGCCCGTATTCTCTGGGTCGATGCCACCGCCAACCTCGGCCGCGTCAACTCCGAAGAAAAAATCGCTGAACTCTGCAAAAAAGTCGCCGAAACCGGTTTCAACACGATCGTCTTCGACATCAAACCGATCAACGGATACACTATGTATCCATCCAAGCTCACCGACCAAATCACTGCCTGGCGCAAAGATACTATGCCCGCAGGTTTCGACCCCCTCATCCACATGGTCGAAGAAGCCCACAAAAACAAACTATCCCTCTTCGTCAGCTTGAACGCCTTCAGCGAAGGACACTCCTACGGCAAACGCGACTTCGGTAAGACCGACAACCAATTCTTCAAGCCCGGCTGGGGATACGACCACCCCGAACTCCAAACTACACGCTATATTCCAATCCCAACCTACAATAACATCACGATCTCCCCGACCCTGGATGCAAATCCAGACAGTCACCCCCTTGCCATCTACACCGATCCAGAAAAAGCTCCTAACAACGCTATCTATATCACCCTGGATGCAAATGGAATCGTAGGAGAAGTGACATACACCAAGCCGCAAAACCTTAACGGGCTAGCAATGTTGACCTCATCTACGGTCGCCGGAATTGATGCTCTGCAAGACCTCGCCCCCGGCAACAAAATTACAATCAGCTCAACTCCAACCTTTCAACCATCTGGTACAGCACAAAACCAAATCCCCCTCATGATGAACCCTCACAACGAGGTCATCCAAAAACGCACCTACGCATTCATTGACGAAGTCGCGAGCAACTACAAAATTGACGGCCTCCTTTACGACGACCGACTCCGATTCGGAGGACTCGATTCCGATTTTTCCTCATCAACCCGTACTCTCTTTGAAAAAGCTATCAACCAAAAGGTTCAAAACTGGCCCGACGACATCTATAGCTATTCATACACCCCCTCCCTCACCCCACGCCTCCAACCTGGACGACTCTACGACGCCTGGCTCGCATTCCGATCCCAAACTCTCACCAACTGGGTCATTCAGGCGCGCAAGCACCTCAAGTCAAAACGACCAAACGCCCTCTTCGGCATCTATGCCGGATCATGGTACGGCGACTACCAAAAATACGGCAACAACTACGCTAGCCCTGACCTCAACGCCGGATTCCCCTTCATCACCCCGGGATATAAAAAAACTGGTTTCGCCAACCAACTCGACCTCCTAATCACCGGCTGCTACTACCCCAACGGAACCGTTTTCGAAGCAATCCAAACCGGATCCGCTCCCGGACGCACTGTCGAAGCCGGTGGCATCCTCACCAACCGCGTCGCCCGCGACCAATCCTGGTCCGTCGCAGGAATCATGATCGCAGATTTTTTTAGTAATCCAGAAAAAATTCAGCCCGCCCTCCAAGCCGCAACCGCCACAACCCAAGGCGTCATGGTTTTCGACCTCTCCCACAACATCGAAGATTTTTGGCCCACCTTTGCACAAGCGTTTAAGACCAAAAAACTCGCCCCCTACCAAGTCCCCGGACTTCTCGATAAAGTCCGCGCTCAACGCGCCGATTTCGACAAACGCGGATTCAAAGAACCCCCATTCCCAATCTTCGAAGGCGCCCCCGGCACTGGTTTCTAGCCCACTTTGCCAGTGCGCTTAATCATGCTAGTCCCGCGTGATCCCGCTGAGCATTAGTCATCCCGCTGAGCATTAGTCATCCCGCTTAGCATTCGTCATCCCGCTGGAAAGCGGGAACTACAGCTATCGCATAAAAGCCTGTTTGCTTTGATTCAGTTCTCTGCCCAACTTGCTTTGGCAAACTCTAGCCAATTCGCCCAACCAACAACTCTCAAAGGTGTAACCTAGCAAAACTATGGTCAGAACCGGAAGCGCCGTCTGGAACGGCGGAATTATGGATGGAAACGGAACCGTCTCCACCGAAACAAAAACCCTCGACAACGCCCCCTACAGCTTTACATCACGCTTCGAAAGTGGACAAGGAACAAACCCTGAAGAACTCCTAGGAGCCGCTCACGCCGGTTGTTTCAGCATGGCCCTCTCCGGGGTTCTTGGCGGTATGGAACTCAAAGCTGACAAAATCGAAACCACGGCCGAAGTAACGGTCGAAAAAGTTGAAGGCGGATTCGGAATCACCAAAATCCACCTCACCACCAACGCTACAATCCCCGGCGCAACCGACGAGCAATTCCAAACCGCTGCTGCCAACGCAAAAGCCGGATGCCCCGTCAGCAAACTCTTCACCGGCGCAGAAATCACCCTCACCGCAACCCTTAACTAAAAATAATAAAAAACAAACCCGGAATCCTCCAATGCGGGGCTCCGGTTTTTCTATAACCTTCATCAATGAATCTGTTTTCTTAACCTCCCAGCAAATAACGCACCCCACAACCAAAAACAAACGTCAAACTAAACAGAATCCGACCAATAATCTAAATCAACTCAATGAGCCAATCCCCGCCGGATACCCTGGGAAAATACCAAATCATCCGCGAGATCGCCCGTTCGAACGACATCGTTTACGAAGGCTACGATCCCGTGATGAACCGGCGCGTCGCCGTCAAAGAACTCGCCGTCCCATCCGGAGCAACCACCCAACAAAAAGAAGACCGCATCAAACGCTTCATGCGCGAAGCAAAAGCCGCCGGATCACTCGTCCACCCCAACATCGTCACCGTCTATGATGTTGCCGAACAAGGCGGGCGCTACTACCTCGCCATGGAGTTCCTCGACGGACAAACCCTCCGCAAAACTCTCGAGGATCAAGGCAACCTCACCACCGACTACGCCATCGAAGTCACAATCGAAATCGCCAAAGCCCTCACCTTCGCCCACACCCATGGTGTCGTTCACCGAGACGTAAAGCCCGAAAATATCCAAATCCTCGAAAACGGCGCCATAAAACTCACCGACTTCGGAATCGCCCGTCTCACGTTCGAGCCAAACATCACAATGGATGGCCAAGTCTTTGGCACTCCATCCTATATGTCTCCCGAACAAATCAACGGACGAGACATCGACGCCCGAAGCGACATATTCTCCCTCGGCATCATCCTCTACGAGATGATCGCCGGCAAAAAGCCATTCACCGGAGATAGCGTGGTCACAATCACCTACGCGATCATGAACTCGGAACCCCAAACACTTTCCTCTATCAACCAAATGGTTTGGAACGCAATCACAAAAGCTCTCGACAAAACCCCGCACCTCCGACAATCATCCTGCGAAGAATTCATCAACGAACTCAAACACGCCCAAAAATCCGTCAACGTCGTTCTCGACCCCACTCCCGCAAGCTCATACAACAACCCGCCCCCCGTCCAAAGCCAACAAGCCTATAACAACCTACTCAACAGCCCAGTCACCCCATACGGCACCCCAAATCCGCTCTACAACCCTCAACAAGCCCATCTCGCACAGGCGCAACAGCAGCAAAACCAATACCAGTACGCCCAACCACAAACTCAGGGCCAACAAGCCGCCATATATGCCCCATACAATCCTGGCCAGGCTCACGCGCCACAACAGCAACCATATGGTCAGCCCTATGCTGGCGCGGCATACCCCGCTCCCCAAGTTCCTGCCTACTACCCACCTCCGCCCCGCAAAGCACGCGTCACCATTTCCCCAGAAGCCTCCGCCAACCTCACCCGTTTCATTATCGCTGTACTGATCATCGGGGGCATCTGCGGCATCCTCATTTTCGGCCTCAATGCAATCACCTCCGCCGCTTCCGATTACGCAAAAAAAGCACCATCACCACAGTCCGTTAGCCTCTCCCCATCAAGTTCAAACCAAAATCCCGTCCCCAATAACACTAAGCAACCAACTCCAACATCTCAACCTACAAATCAAACCAAAAATCCAACCCCCCAACAGCCCGAAAAAATCGTCAATCAATCCAATCAACCAAAAGGTGATCCCGAAACATTCCTTCTCGATGCCGAGACCCTCGTCGACCAGGGCGCCAGAGAACCCACCGCCCGAATCCGCGAAGAATTCTGGAAAGACGCCAACGAAAAATTCCGCGACGCCAAAATCATCGCTCCCGAAAGAGCCAACGACATAGACCTCCGCGCCCGAAACAAATACGTGCAAACCTCCAACTACCTCTTCTCCCAAGGAAGCAAAGAGGGATCCCGAGCCGCCCTCTATAAAGCACTCGCATTCTCAAACAACGACGCACAACGCGCCGAAATCCAAGCCCAAATCGAAGCCCTCGGCGGCTAGTCAATCCAAAGACTGATAAACCTTGAACTTCCCAATAACCGGCACTGCAAGGCTCCCCGTAATCTCCAACACCACCTTTCGAGCCGTAATATCTCCAATCCGCACAACTCGCCGTCGACCAATCGTCGTCCCGTGCGCCACGTCATACCAACCATCCTGACCCAAAATCGAAATTTTCCATCCCGTCACCCTTTGACCCAAAGCAATTGTCTCTCCAAATTCAACCAAATCAATTTGCTGAAACTCCCCAAAATCCAAAGTCAATTTTTTTACTTGATCAGAATCCAATGGAGCCCATTTCTCCGCCCCCTTCTCAAACCCAGGTCGAACTGATGACGCTGAATATCTCCCTTTCCGCTCAACCCCGAAAAGCGACTCCCGAGCAACCCGAAAATCCATCAAAGCCTTCACATCTACATCCGAAATCTTCCCCCGATTATCCGGCGGAACATTCAAAAGCAAACTCGAACCCCGTCCAACCGAACCCATCCATATATCCATCAACTTCTCAGTCGACTTGACCGTAGCATCCTCACTCGCCCGCCAAAACCAGCCCCGACGAATCGAAACATCACACTCACTCGGCACCCAATCCCTCCCCCCCATCGTCCCCGAAGTCAACTCTTCATAAAACGGCGTCCCCGGCACATAACGCGCCCGAGTAATCGTCGCCCAATTGGTCTCCCCCGCATAACCCGCCTCGTTCCCTACCCATCGAATATCCGGACCTGCATCACTAAAGATCACCGCCCCCGGCTGCAACCGCCGAACCGTCCCATTAAACCGATCAAAATCATAGACCTGCTTCTTCCCATTCGGCCCCTCCCCGTTGGCTCCATCAAACCACACCTCAAATACATCTCCGTAGTTCCCCAAAACCTCCTCCAGCATCTTCACAAAAACATTGTTATATTCTTCCGTCCCATACTTCGGGTGATTCCTATCCCATGGCGAGAGATAAACTCCCAACTTCAAACCAAATTTTTTGCAACTTGCCGCCAACATCTTCACGACATCCGGCTGACCAGCTTCCCGCACCGTATGAGTTGAATACGTGCTCGGCCACAAACAAAAGCCATCATGATGCTTGGCCGTCAAAATCACCGCGCTCATTCCCGCTTCTTTAAAAACCCGGCACCACTGATCCGTATCCAGCTCCGCCGGCGCAAAAACCTTCGGATCCTCAAGCCCATCTCCCCACTCCTTATTCGTAAATGTATTCGGCCCAAAATGCACAAACGCGTAATACTCCATCCCATGCCAAGCCATCTGCCTAGCCGTCGGCAACGGCCCAAACGGAGCTAATTTATCCTGAATCATCGCCATTCCCAAAACCACACTGAGCACAATCCATACTCTAACCCAAACCCACCCCAAATCGCCTGGGTAAAATCCTAACCGACTAAAAATCAACCTCAAGGAGGGATGGCGGAGTGGTCGATCGCGGTAGTCTTGAAAACTACTAAGGTGAAAGCCTTCAGGGGTTCGAATCCCCTTCCCTCCTCCAGAATTTCTATCTATTTCTACTGTAGAGCACCAGTTTTATCAACCTGACTCTTACTCGTTTTCCCACTCAAAAAGCTCCAACCAAAAACCCCCAAACACACCGCCCAACAAATATAAACAAACCCAAAACGCCCCGAAAATGCATCGCTCCGCCCAGGCACTTTCACTGTCACCTTCTCCGCGCGCCGAACTCCAACCGGCACATTCGCAATCAAATTCCCCCGCGAATCCGTCGCCAAACTATGCCCGCGAGCCCCTACTCGCATCAATGGCAACCCACTCTCAATCGAACGCCAAATCGAACTCATCCAAAGCTGATCATGCGCCGGAGTCCCCTCATACCAATCATCAATCGACATCTGAACCAAAACCTGCGCCCCATTGTTTCCATGCCCGATAGCCAAGTCAGGAAAAACTCCCTCAAAGCAAATCAACGGCCCCACCTCCAAGCCACCAACACTCAATGTCTTCAGCTCTTTCCCTTCAATCAAATCCCCCGCTGGCAAATTAAAATTTCTCAAAAACGGCAACTGATCTCGAAACGGCACATATTCCCCAAAAACAACAAGCCGGGTCTTATCCGCAAAACTCCACTCTGAACCATCCCACGCATAAGCCGTTTGATAAACCTTTGTGCCGCCCGCCAACCGTTGACCGCCCATGATCACATGGAGCTGAGGCTCAAAGCCAAGCGGAGTGTTCACCGGGTCACCGCTCACCTTCCCTGCATACCCCTCCGGCAAAATCAAGAGATCCGCTCGCTGATTAATTGCACCTTGAAGCAGTTCTCCGGTCGCATTCAACAAGCCCTCATGCTCCTGTTCCGGGGTCGAAAATGCCATATTAACCCCCGGCTGACCAAGCGTAAAAGTCTTATCGACTCCCGCCGGAGCCGTTGAATACCGGAAAACACTCAACACCGCAAAACCAAGCGCAACCACCCCCGCTCGACCAATAATTTTTCGATCCGCCGCCCCTTCTTTCGGATACACAACCTCGAGCAAAATCATATTTACTAAAACTACCCAAGCACTCACCAGAAAAATCGTCCCGAACGCTCCACCCTGTGCCAATGCCGGTACTTTCCATAAGGGCAACGCCACAATTCCCCAAGGGAACGCCAAACTTGGTACATAGGCCCGAAACGCTTCACTCCCTGCCCAAATCAACGGCACCAAGAAAGCCAAATTCAGTTTAAAACAGCGAGCCATCAGCCAACCAGTCCCCGCATAAAACCAGCCCGCCAAAAATGCACAAACCAACCAGGGCACAACCGCCAAGCCGTAACTCCCCGTCCATTTGCCAACAAAGCCCACCACCCAAAACATCTGAAACCCGAAGTAACAAAATCCAAACCCATATCCGCTCCAAAATCCAAGTTTAGAATTACCTTCCCTCAGCTGTTTCAACCAAGGCACCAAAGCTACAAAGATGAGCAAATAAACATTCGCGGGCGGAAAAGCCAAACTCAGCAAAACAAAGCTGATGAGCCAAGGCCCCCAATTAGATGCAATCTTTTCTTTCATGGCCCGCCAAATGCCGCGTATCGCTAAATCGCAACAACTGCCAATAACCATCGGGGCGACGAATCAGTTCCGTAATCCCCGTATTATCCAAACGAAAGCTCTTCGCCGTAGGCACTGTTCCCCGCATCAAACGCGCCATCAACAGTCCCCCCGTGCCCCCATGCGTCACAACGACCATATTCTCGCGCGACCGATCAATCAGCCGATTAAACTTCGCAAGCCGATTCCAAACATCTTTCATCGATTCGCCGCCCTCTGGCCGAATCTCATGCTCACCCAGTCCACGCGCCCGGCTCTCCGCCGAAAACCACGCCCGGATCTCCGTATAATGTGCCCCCTCCAGCTCTCCAAAAGTTCGCTCCCGCAAATCATCGCGAGATTCTAAATCCAGTCCCAACTTTGCCGCCACCGGCTCGGCAGTCATCACGCAACGCTTCAAATCACTCGTAAAAATCTGCCCAATTCTCAGGCCCTGCAATGCGTCCGCCAGCCGCAACGATTGCTCGCGACCCGTTTCATCCAGGTCAACATCCGAGTGACCTTGCGCCAAACCATTTGCATTCCAAGCGGTCTGACCATGCCGAACGATAAATATACGCATTCAGACTCTTTGTTATACCGTCCAAGGCCCGTGATCCCCAATCTCTTTCCCCTTAGAGTCCACACGGAACGTCCCAATCTTCAATATCCTCACCGGAGCCGGGACGACTGCCGTATTCAATATCTCCATCACTCCTCGCAACTCATCAAACCGCTTGATCACTCCCATCCCAAAATCTTCGCCATCCTGATGGGCAAAACTACAAATCAACCCGTGATAACTCCGTGGATGAACCAAGCTCACCTTGCTCACGTGAAATTCATCCAGCATCCGCGAAATCATATCTTCATCAACCATCTCGCGAGTCACTAAATGCAATGTCCCTCCCGAAACCTCTCCTAACCCAAACTCATTCTCTGCTCTCACCCCGCTCCCCAATCGAGAACCCATCACCTGTACATCATTCAAATGAATCTCATGCAGCTGGCAATCCTCAATCAACTCCAGCCACCGCGCCCGACGCTGAGCATCCTTCACCATTTCCGGGTAGTCCGAGCTGAAACTAACAATCTCCGGCCCAACCGGCCATCCCCAATGTTCCGCAAAACACCCCGTTGACATCACAATCTGGTCCACCTCAATCATTTGGGCCATCGCCAACGCCGCATACCGTGCCGCCGGGGCATCCCGTACAACAGGCCCCAAAACAACATCGTTGTCCTGAACCAACTCACCCACCGCACCCAACCACCCAACTGGATTCCGTAGGTAATCCGTCGTCCCCACCAGCCGCCAAGAATCGATCTTTCCACCCACAACCCGCAACACCCGCCCAGGGGCCCCAAATTCCGCTACCGCCGGGTCAGCCACAACTAAGCCGCGACTACCTAGCCGAGATTCCAACCAATCCCGCCAACTATGACCCGCCACACCAACGAGCAGGGTCAAAGGCAAACCTTAATCCTCCCCGTATTTCGCGCTCGGACGTGCCCGGAGCCGCGCCCATTCGCGCAATTCCGCAATATCCTCGCTCATCATCCGACTGAGAGGCACCTGATTATCCGCCTCGAACTTAATATCCTTAAACGTCAGCTCCCGATCCCCAAAAAAGGCCGCGTTCAACGCACCAACAACCAACTGCTCAATTTCCGCCCCGCTAGATCCATCCGTAATTGATGCCAATTCCGCCGTCTTAAACTTCTTCGGATCACGATTTCGCTTCTTCAAGTGAATGTTAAAAATCTCGACCCGTTCCTTCTCATCAGGCAAGTCGGTAAAGAAGATTTCATCAAATCGCCCCTTCCGCATCAACTCCGGTGGCAACTGCGCAACATTATTCCCCGTCGCAATCAAGAAAACCGGCTTTGTTTTTTCCTGCATCCAGGTCAAAAACGTCGAAAAAACCCGAGCTGTCGTCCCGCTATCACTCACTCCACCATTCATCCCTGCAAACCCTTTTTCAAGCTCATCAATCCACAAAACGCACGGAGCCAAGCTCTCGGCAATCGCAATCGCACGCCGCATATTCTGCTCGCTCTGGCCAACCAAACTCCCAAAAATTCGCCCCACATCCATCTTCAACATCGGAAGGTTGTAGGCGCTACTCACAGCCTTCGCAACGAGAGATTTCCCGCAACCCTGCACCCCAATAATCAATATCCCTTTCGGATAGGGAATTCCAAAATCCCGTGCCGCATCCGTAAAACTTTTACTCCGCTTATTCAACCAATCCTTCAAGAGATCATGACCACCAACATCCTTCATCGAACTCGAACTCGGATAAAACTCTAACATCCCCGTCTTACGAACAATCTGCTTCTTCTCCTCAATAATCTTATCAACCGTCAGCTTTCGATCTTCGACCAAGCTCCGAGCCAATGCACTCTCAATTTCGTCCGAAGTCAACCCCTGAGCACTCCGCACAATCGACTCCCGCATCTCGTCACTCAAACTCGTATCGACCTGCGGCGTATCCTTCATCGCCTCCAAAATCTCATCGAGTTGCTTTGAAATCTCTGCCTGTTCTGGCAATGGATACTCCAAAACCGTAATGTCCTTTTCCAACTCAACTGGCAAAGTCAATGTCGGACTCACAAATATCAACGTCTGCGCCTTCCCTCGCAGACGATTCGCCAAATCACGCAACAACCGCACAACCCGCGTATCCTTCATATAAGGATGAAAATCCTTCATCAAAAATATCGTGAACTCAGCACTTTCATGAATCTGCGCCAAGGCCTCTAACTCCCCCGGCAAACTACTCGCTTTAACTGGTCCACTCGCCCGCTTCACCGCCGGCTGCATCCCCTGAGTCACACTCCATGTGTGCAACTGCCGATTCAGCTTCTGAGAAATTTCTCGAATCGCTTCCTCAACCCGCCGCTCTTCCCAACTACTCACAAATAAAATCGGGTACTTCGCCCGAACCAAAATCTCAATCTCTTTCTTCGCATCCATCGCTCCAATCTACCTTCCAGACATAACTTGGGTTGCGAGTTACCCAAATCTGATAAAAGAAGCTAGTTTACGAAAATCCCAACATACCGAGACTTTACAAAATCTCAACCATATCTAATCCCGCCAAAAAGTCATCCTTCGGCCTTGCTCCCAAGCCAGGCTCATCGCTCAATCTCACCCGACCGTCAACAATCTCAATTCCACCATCAATCGGGTCAACCGTATGCCCCACATGGGCATCCAAATCAAAGTACTGAAACACATCATCCGAACACCCCAAATGAGCACTCGCCGTCACACCCAGTCGGGTCTCTGCCATCCCCCCAATCATGCAATTCCCAAATCCATTCCGAACCACCGTACCAATCTCCCGCCCACCAATCAAACCGCCACTCTTACACAATTTCACGTTCACCAAAGAACAACACCCCTTTGAAATTAACCCAAAGGCATCCTCGGCACTAAAACAACTCTCATCCGCCATCACCGAAACACTTCCATTGTCATGCAACCACTTCAACCCATCCCAATCCCCACGCTTCACTGGTTGCTCACAAAATTGAACTCCAAACTCCGAAATCTCATCCAAAACCTCAAGTGCCGTCTCCCGATCGTATGCCTGATTCGCATCAACGCGAATCCCCGCATCCGGTGCCCCCGCCCTCACCGCGCCGACCCGGGCGGAATCATTCTCAACTCCATCTCCGAGTTTCACCTTGATAACCCCAAAACCATCACGCACAATCTCTCGCGCGCGTTCCTCTGCTTCCCTCGCATCCACAATCCCAATCGTCAAATCAGTCGGCATCTCTCGATTCACCCCACCAAATAGTTGATAAATCGGCACACCGAGCTTCTGACCCACCAAATCATGCAAGGCTACATCCAACGCCCCAATCGCCGTCGTCTGAGCCGGTAACAAACCCTTCATTTCCCGAACTAAAACCCCCACCTCGCCAAACTCCCGACCAATCAATATCTGTCCCAAAAACTTCGAACTCTCAACGCACGTCCCCTGTGTCTCCCCATTAATCGAATGAAACGGCAACGCTTCCCCCCATCCCGTCAATCCGCCAGCATCAATCGCCACAAAAACCCCATCTATCGAATGTGAAGTCATCGTCGCAATCTTAAACGGCTTCTCCCGCCCAATCGAATACGGAAAAAGGCGAACGCGGTCAATCTTCATTTCAGGTTCCTAAGGAACCATGTATACCCGGTCAATCACAACGTGTACCGAGTAATGCTGATCAATTCCACTAAACGCCAAATGCTCCAATGTATAACCACCAGGTGAATTCAAAATCGAGTTTCCACCGGCAAAATTCAACACTTGACCCGGAGCTAACACACCCCTAGGAATCGACCCCAAATCAATCTCAACCGTTTGCCAAACCCCTCCCACCAATACCTGACCATCTGGTTGACCATTAGCTCCCGTCAATCCAGAATTTGCAACCCATTCAATCGAGCCCGTCGTGCCACCATTCGCACCAATTGCGCCATTTCCACCGACTTCACGTAAGCCAACCGCCATACGAACCGGCGCATTCACCCATAAGTCAATCCGCAATTTCTGACCCATATCCACGTAAGGATTCGGTCGACCCGTCGAATTAAACGTTGTCAACCGACACCACTTGCCCGGACGACGCCAAACAAATTCAAACTGCGCCTCATAACCCTGGAATCCCGCGCCTGGCAAGTTAGAAAATGGACTCGGATTACGCACAACCCGACCTTCATTGAACTTCGTTTCCAAAAGCCCACTTGTCGATCCGCTAAATCGAGGCAACTGGAACATCACCCGACTATCCAAAGCCGATGATTCAAAATCCTCAATCACCGTTTGCGCCTGCGCTGCGCTTGCCCAAATCACTAACAGACCAACTTGCCATCTACGCATGTCTCTATCCTATCGCTTATCTAACTCGAATCGCAAGGCCGGATCCGTTTCCCCGCAATTGCACTAGCTCTCACAATCCAACGCCAGCCGACACATAATCTCCACACAGTCCGGAATCACCGCATCGTTAAAATCAAACCGCGGCGTATGCACACTCGGGATTTCTTCAACGCCCTCTGGACGCAACCCAACAAAATAGAACGCCGCCGGAACATGTAGTCCATAAAAACTAAAGTCTTCGCCGCCCATCACCGGCGCCCCAAGTTCCCCAACCTTCGATTCTCCTACTACAGACTGAGCCACCCGCCGGACATTCGCCGTCGCAACCGCTTCATTCGCCGTCACCGGATACCCCTCACGCCAATCAATCTCAACCGAGCACCCCATCGCCCCCGCAACTCCTTCAGCAATTGCAAAAATTCGTTCCTTGCCCAAGATTCGCGTCTCTGGTAAAAGCGTTCGCATCGTCCCTTTCAGCTCACAAACTTCAGGAATCACATTAAACGCAGTCCCGCCATGCACGCTCGTCACGCTCACAACAATCGAATCCAGCGGATCAATATTCCTGCTCGCGATGCTCTGCAACGCCGTAACAATCTGCGCCGCCGCCACAACCGGATCAACCGTCGTATGCGGAGCTGCCGCATGACCGCCTTTCCCATTCACCTTGATCACAAACTGGTTCGTCGCCGCCATCATCGGCCCCACCTTCCACCGAATCTCACCAACCGCTTCCTCCGGCCACCCATGCAACCCATAAATCATATCCACCTTCCCACCCAAAATCCGACCATCCAAAACCCCGTCTTCGCACATCGCCTTGCCCCCCGCGCCCCCTTCTTCCGCTGGCTGGAACACAAACAAAACATCATTCGCCCGCTCTTCTTCCTTCGCCAAAGCCCGCGCCACACCTACTAAAATCGTGGTATGCCCATCATGCCCGCATGCATGCATCTTCCCCGGAACCTCACTCGCATAAGGCAAGCCCGTCTCCTCATGAATAGGCAACGCATCCATGTCTGCCCTCAGCGCAATCGTTCGCCCTCCCGGCTTCGTCGCCGGCAAATAACCCAAAACCCCCGTCCCGCGTGCCAAACCATTCTTATACTCAACCCCCGCCAAAGTCAATTCTTTCTGCACCCGCCCGCTGGTCTGCACCTCTTCATACATCAACTCTGGGCAGCGATGAATATCGTGCCGCAATTCCGCCAAATACCCCGCATCACCATCAATCCGCTCACGCAACATATCTCCAATTTACCGCCTCTATCTCGATTATTCGTCATCCTACCGAAAGTCAGGATCTCCTCAATCAATTCCACAAGCCATCCCTCCCCTATGGGGAGGGGAAGGGGTGGGGAGACAGTGAAGCGAATTTCGACAAACTTGCACAATCCAAGCTAAACTCACCTCATGCCAAAACCACTCAAAGACCCCGATGCTCAACGCCACCTCGACCTCCTCAACAAGCAAACCCCCACCACCGCCCGCGCCATGTTCGGCGGCTACGGCTACTATTCCGAAGGCGGCCCGGTCTACGCCATCTTCGCAATCGACAAAGTCTATTTCAAGGTCGACGACGCCAATCGACACCATTTCGAAGAAGCCGGCCAAGGCCCGTTCATTTTCGATATGGGCGGAAAACCGGGAGTCATGCAGTACTACTCCATCCCCGCCGAAGATTGGTCAACTTCCGAAAAACTCCACGAATGGATCACTCTCGGCCAACAAGCTGCTGACCGCGCCGCCGCCAAAAAAGACCGCAAATCCAAAAAAATCTAAAAAAACCATTCAATTCGGCCCGAAGCCAAGCCCTCGGCGGAGTTGTCCAAATGACAACCCGCCTCCGCCCCGAATTGAATGATCACCACATATACACGAACTACAAATGCAGGCTAAGCATAAGCCAAAGCAACAACCTTCTGCGCCGCTTCCTGCATCGACTTAGCCCCAATAATCTGCGAACCTTCAAGCAGCTTCAATCCCTCCGCCGCCGCCGTACCCTCAATCCGAGCAACCACCGGAATCGTTACATCCAATTCCGCAAACGCCGCCAGCAAACCCTTCGCAACCTCATCACACCGAGTAATCCCGCCAAAGATGTTGATCAGCAAACCTTTCACATTCTTGTCCATCAAAACCAAGTTCACACAGGTTTTCACGCGCTCCGCATTCGCTCCGCCGCCTACGTCCAAGAAGTTCGCCGGATTACCACCTGCCCGGTTCACTTCGTCAAGTGAACACATCACCAAGCCCGCGCCGTTCCCCATGATCCCAATGTCACCACCCAAATTCACATAAGCAATGCCAAGCTTGCTCGCCTCAGCATCAATCGCATGGTCCGCCGCATCATCCTTCGTTTCGTTGTATTCGGGATGGCGATACAAAGCGTTCTCGTCAATACTCACCTTGGCGTCAGCGGCAAGTAACTTCCCGTCCGGCGTCAAAGCCACCGGATTGATCTCAACCATGTCCGCATCTTCCTTCAAATAAACCTGAACCAAACCCTTAATCATCGCAACCATCTGCCGCTGAGCCGGTGCCGGAATGTTCGCCCGTTGAACCGCATCTCGAACCTCAAAGTCGTCCAGCCCCCAAGCCGCATCCACATAGAGCCGAACAATCGCCTCCGGTTTTTCTTCCGCAACTTGCTCAATCTCCATCCCCCCTTCGCGGCTGATCATCACAACAATCTTCTGCTCCGCCCGGTCAAGCAAAACACTCAAATAATATTCCTCGGCAATGTCAACCAGCTCCGCAACCAAAACCTTTTCAACCACCATCCCATCTGGGTTCTGAATACTGATCAACCGCTTTCCAATCAACTCCTTCGTAAACTGCGCCGCCGAATCAGAATCTTCAAACAACTTAACCCCGCCCGCTTTCCCGCGGCCGCCCATCAAAACCTGAGCCTTCACAACCACCTTCCCCCCAAATTCATCCGCAATCGCCTTCGCCTCTGCCGCGTTCGTTGCAACTTTCCCCCCGGGCACAACAACCCCGTATTTCGCAAGCAGATCCTTAGACTGATATTCGTGAAGCTTCATGGCTCTAAAGAGATTACCGCCAACCAACCCCGGTCCTGAATTTCAAATTATTCACAGATAATCCCGGTTACCCCACCGCTTCAAATGCACATTCGCCTCCGCCATCTTTTCCCGCACTAATGCCTGATCCCCGCCGTACCGCTCATGAATCACCGTCGCAGCTCCCAAACCCAGAGGCTGGACACCCCAAGTCAAGGCAAGTACATCGTCCGGCAATCCTCGAAAAATCTCTCGCCGCGCCAATGTAACCACACTGACGTTCTTTCGCAAAGTAAATGCGAGCAGCACTGGATACAGGGCCACAATGCCAAGTAGCCACTTCAATAAATCTAAGTTCCAATTCACACCTTGCCAGCCCGCCCAAGCGATATATGCCCATACAATCAAAAATGCGGCAACAGCAGGCAACGAATACACTACGCCTTTCCAAAAGCTTCGCGCTGCTTCCTTTTTCCCTTCAAGAATCAACCGCCCCAACTTCTCAAACGCGCTTCGGTACTCGTCGATCAAAGTCCCCGACTCCAAATCCCAGTAAGACACCAGCATCAACTCCGTCCAGCCATCCCCACCCCGTTTCAACCGCCGAAAAAGCATCTCCCGCACCCACCGCGCCACTTCTTCACCACTCACTAATCCAACCCATTCACCCACCGGCACCTGATTGACCAATTTATAAATACTCAAGAATTTCAACCACACCTGCAAAGTAATAACAACAAAACAAAGCCAAACCAATATAAATACAACGCCAATTCCTCTCCCATCAAACGAAGATTGAGTGTACAAAAAGCCCGGCACAGTCCAACCAAGTCCCGATACTGCCAACAGGATTTGGTAGTTCTTCCACCGAGCCAAACTCCTAAAATCTATTTCAACCGCCATCAACTCAATGCAAACTACCCTGCTTGTCCAAATCGCGTTTCAACCCCACCAGATATAATAATAGTAACAGAAACATGACCTGCCCCCGATGCGCCAAAAAGAACGAAGAAGACGCTAGATTCTGCGCAAAGTGCGGTCTCAACCTCATCGAAGCAAAACAAAACCTCGAACCCAAACCCATCGAAGAAACCCTCTACTGCTACCGGCACCCCAAAGAAACCACTAACCTCTCCTGCGGCCGCTGTGATAAACCCGTGTGCACAAACTGTGTCGTCATCGGCCCCGCCGGCCCCCGATGCCCCGATTGCGCCAAATCACAAAAAGTCTTCCGCCCCGCCGCGATGGGCCTCACGGCAAAACGCACCGCTCAATCCCTTGGCAAACAAGGGCCCTGGTCGTGGTATTACGTCATTCTCATTGTCGTTATGCTCGGAGGATTCATCCGCAGCTGCACGCCAATCTTCAACCAGCCACAATCACAACTGCAATACGAAGAACAACTTCCCGACCAAGAAAAATAGCCCCCTCAACCATTTGGTCAAGAGGGCCAAATTTTCAAAAACTACTTAACGACGAATCGGCTCTAAAAGCATCTCTTTTGTATAAATGAAATCATCACGTTCATAGTTCGCCAACTCAAAATCCTGCCGCAAAACAATTGCACCAGTCGGGCAAGCATCCTGGCAATAGCCGCAGAAAATGCACCGTAGCATATTAATCTCGTACCGCTCTGCATAGCGCTCACCGGGAGAACGCCGATTCTCATCCGTATTCTCCGCCGCCCCTACGTAAATGCATCGTGCCGGACAAGCCCCCGCACAAAGCGAACAACCTATGCACCGCTCCAATCCCGAATCATAACGAGTCAAAACGTGGCGCCATCGAGTTCGAACAAACTGCTCGCGCCGCTCTTCCGGATATTGAACTGTTACTTTCTCATGAAACAGCCGTCGAGCGGTAATCCCAAAGCCCGCAATGATTGGCTTGGCAACATCCTTCATGACTTCAAAGCTCATACCGACACCTTTTCCTGCGTACTCGGCTTCAATTCAATCAACTTCATTTGTCGATTCGTCCCCATCGCCTGTTGCTTAATCTTGTTCTGCAGTTTAATAATCGCATACATCAAAGCATCCGGACTCGGCGGACAGCCCGGAACATAAACATCCACCGGAACAACCTGATCCGCACCCTGAACGATCGCGTAGTTATTGTAAACCCCGCCACTGCTCGCACAAGCCCCCATCGAAATCACCCACTTCGGCTCCGGCATCTGATCATAAATCTGCCGCAAAACCGGAGCCATCTTCTTGCTCAGCCGACCCGCAATAATCATCACGTCCGCCTGCCGAGGAGTCGCTCGAAACGCCTCGCTCCCAAATCGCGCCAAGTCAAATCGACTCGCAACCGTCGACATCATTTCAATGGCGCAACACGCCAATCCAAACGTCAGTGGCCAAAGCGCATGCGCCCGCGCTTGATTCAAGCCGATGTCCAAAAGAGTCTGCGAACTCGTCAAAACAACATTCCCACCCTTTTGGATATCCCCAAAAACCGGCGTGGAACTATCATGCAAAACCAATGTTTCAACTCTTTTCGGCATCTGAACTGACTCCTCCCTATTCTACTCACACACGCACAGTGTCATAGCAAAGAACTTCCCCGTCCGGCCCAAATGAATCTCCCTCCCCACTGGGGAGGTGTTAGGGGAGGGGTACTTCAACCCCATGAAAAGTTTAAATTTCAAAATTGGCTCTGCCCCGTACGGGGAATAATAAAGAAAATCATGTCCGAACGCGAAGACCACCTCAACCTCGCAATCGAAGTCTTCGCACGAGCCTACGCCCGAATCCGATCCCGCACGTACCCGATGCCCGCAATCCAAAAAGGCGACTTCTGGATCCTCGCCGACCAACCCCATCGACCAAAGTCAAGGGCCGCCGAGCTCATCACCACCAACCCAAGCCCCAAAAATCATATCAAAATCGGTGACCGTCTCGAAAGTGCCCGCTACCACACCTGCCTCATCCTATCCCCCGATCAAGAAACCCAAATCCTCCCCCAATTCAAACAAGAAGGATTTCGCCGAATCATCATCGAACCGCTCTTCACCCTCGACCCAACTCAGGCCATCCTAAAAACTGATCCTCGAGTCCAAAGAGTGAAAACCGAAGACCTCGCCGAATCTGTCCGCCTCGCCAATCAGGGACGAAGCCAGATTGACCCCGATCTCCTCAAAATCGATAACGCCGCCGCTCGGCTCTACGCTGCTACCCAAGATAACCACGTGATCGGATGGGTCACTAGCCATCGAATCGAAAACAAAGGCAATTGGGTCAGCAATCTCTACGTCCGCCCCGAATTCCGAAATCAAAAACTTGGCTCCGCCCTTATGTCCGCTCTCCTCATCGACGATGCCCGACTCGGCGTCCCACTCAGCGTTCTCACTGCGAGCAACCTCGGCACCCACCTCTATCCAAAACTCGGCTACAACCAAATTGCCACCCTCCACATCCACCGCCCACCCAACTACCCCCGCAAACCCCGAGAACTCTGCCTCTAGTAGTTTATCATCGCTGAACCAGAGCCTGATTCACCGCATCCTCAATCGGCTGACCACCTCGAAAGCCAGACTCCGCAAAGACAACCTTCCCCTTGCGGTTAACCACCACAAAAAATGGAACCGTACGAGACCTAAATTTTGATGCAATCCGACGGATTCCTACAACCGTTGGGACACCAAGCTTAGTACTCAGTTTTCGAGCGCCCGATATGTCGTCATTCCAGGAATCTCCTGAAATCACCGCCACGCGCTTCTTCGGATAACTTTCAAAAATTCTTGTCACCGCTGGACCAGCGGCTTCGCAAGCCCCTCAGCCCTCGCCCGAAACATAAAAAACCGCAACCCGACCCACAATATCCCGATTCGTGAATTTAGCTCCATCCAATGTCTTCATCGAAAACTCGGGCATCGATTTCCCAACACTTCCGCCGACCAACAAACGAGCAACGATAACAAATCCAATCGCCCCAATTCCCAATATCGCCCAAAATCTGTTCATTGCTCAATAATCTCATTCCATAAACTCAACTACTTTCTGCAAACCGTCACGATCTCATCCTCCAATCCCCTAAGACCACCGACCACCACCTGCCATAATTAACCCACTCAATGCGCCTCCATCAACTGGCGCGGCGCCTCACCCAGCATCCCCATATTAAAGAGGCAACCCAACTCGAGGGAGGAGCGACCACTTGGTCACAACTCTCAGCGGGCGCCCGACCGTGCCTCATTGCTGGAATCTATAACGAGTCCCCCCGACAAACCCTCCTCATCGTCCGTAATTACGACTCTGCTCTCACCTGGCAAGCAAAGCTCATCCTCTATGGCGTCCCCCAAGACGACATCTCCATCCTCCCCTCCGGCCTCAGTGTCCTCTTCGAAGACGCCGCACCCGAAACTGTCGCCATTTCCGACCGCCTCGGCTCCCTCCGATTTCTCGCCTCCGAACAACCCGGAATCGTCATCGCCACCCCTCAAGCCTCCCTTGAGCGCACCCTCCATCCCCTTGATATCCTCGAAAACACCCTCACATTTAGCCCCGGAACTGAAATCGATTCCAAAGAAGCCGCCAACAAACTCCTCGGCCTCGGCTACGAAACATCTGACCCCGTCCGAGTCCCCGGACAATTCTCCCGACGAGGAGGCATCCTCGACATCTTCCCCGTCGGCTATGACCTTCCAATCCGAATTGAATTTTTCGGCGACGAAATCGAATCCCTCCGCCACTTCGACCCTATGACCCAACGGTCAAAAGAAAAAGCCGGCGAATTCACAATCGGAATCTCCCGAGAAACCGTCCTCCCATCCCCCGAACTTGAACTCGACGACATGCTCGAGAGGGCCATGAATCTCGAAGCCGCCACCCTTACCGATGAAGCCGCCAAGCGACTCGAAGAACTCATCTCCGAAGACCGAATCGCCCTGGAGCATCAAGCCTATTTCGATCGCCTAGATCTCTACCGCCCCCTCATTCAGCCCGAAGGGCCATGTGCAATCGACTACCTCAGCGAAGATGGCCTCCTCATCCTCGATGAACCGCTCGACCTCGAAGCAACTTGCAACCGCCTCACCGAAGAACTCTCCGACGCCCTCACCCACCGACACCAACGCGGAGAAATTCTCAAAGCTACCACCCTCGATTACCTCCACTCCGCCGACCATTTTGCCGATGCACCAACCCTGCTCAGCCTGACCTCCATGAATGCAGTCCCCAACTGGATCACCGAATCAGCTGAATACGACATCGGAGCCGCACCTGTCGATAACTATAAGGGTCAGCCCGCAATGCTCACCCGAGCAATCCAAAACTGGGTCAAACAAGACCTAAGCGTCACCTTCACAACCGACCAACCTTCCCGAACCAAATCTGTTCTCTCACAAGTCGAAATCTTCCCGACTCCAACCGACGAAGGCCACCCCTGGGATCAATCAGAAACCCTACCTCCCGGCCTATTCGTAATCGACGGCAACCCTGCAACCGGATTCATCATCCCAAAAGCCAAAGTCGCCGTCATCACCGACCACGAACTCTACGGCGTCGCCCGACTCAAACTCCCTCAACGCAAATTCAGCGAAGGGATGCCCATTACCACCGTTCTCGACCTCAAACCCGGCGATTACGTTGTCCATATCAACTTCGGCATTGGCGTTTTCCAAGGTCTCGTCAAACGAACCCAGGAAGGCATAGAAAAAGAGTATCTGCACATCAAATACAAGGCCCCCGACCAACTCTTTGTCCCCGCCGACCAATTGGATCGGATTCAAAAATACGTTTCCCCATCAGATGATGAACCAAAGATAAACAGGCTCACAGGGGGGGAGTGGAAGAAAGCCGTCGCCAAGGCTCGCGAGGAAGCCAGGGAATTCGCCCGAGATCTCATTAAGCTTTATGCTGAAAGGAAAAAGGTCGTCCGACCACCCTACAAATCTGACTCCGAAACCCTCCATGAAATGGAGAACACTTTCCCCTACGTCGAAACCCCTTCCCAGTTCCAAGCAATCCGCGACGTAAAAACCGACCTCAAAACCGGCTACCCGATGGACCGCCTCATCTGCGGCGACGTCGGATTCGGCAAAACCGAAGTCGCAGTCCGCGCCGCATTCCAAGTCGCATCTGCCAAAAAGCAAGTCGCCCTCCTCTGCCCCACAACAATTCTCTCCGAACAACACTACCGATCTTTTTCAGAACGACTTGCCGGATTCGATATCAACATAGCTCTGCTCAATCGATTCGTCACCTCCGGTGAACGAAGGCAAGTTCTCGAACAACTCGAATCCGGCAAACTCGATCTCATTATCGGCACTCATGCCCTCCTCTCCAAAGAACTCAAATTTAAAGACCTCGGACTCCTCATCATCGACGAAGAACAAAAATTCGGTGTCAAACACAAAGAAACGCTCAAGTCAATCCGTGTAAACGTCGATGTCCTCAGCATGAGCGCCACACCCATCCCGCGCACCCTCAGCATGGCCCTGATGAACATCAGGCAAATGTCGCTCATCAACGACCCACCTCCCGGCCGCCTTCCCGTCCGAACATTCGTCCGACCAACCTCAAACGAAGTTATGCGAGAGGCCATCCTCCGCGAACTCGCCCGTGGCGGACAAGTCTTCTTTGTCTATAACCGAGTCAACGGCATCTATCACATCGCCGACAAAATCCGCAAACTCGTCCCCCAAGCCAGAGTCGCCGTCGGGCACGGACAAATGAACGAAAGTGAGCTCGAACCCGTCATGGTCGGATTTGTCCAAGGAGAAATCGATGTCCTCGTCAGCACCACCATCGTCGAAGCCGGACTCGACATCCCCAACGCAAACACCCTCATCGTCGAAAATGCCGATTACTTCGGCCTCAGTCAGCTCTACCAACTCCGGGGCCGGGTCGGTCGATCCGACCGCCAAGCCTACGCCTACCTTCTCTATGCCGCCGACAAATCCCTCACCGAAGCCGGTACCGAACGACTCCAAGCCCTCGCTGAATTCAACCAACTCGGCTCCGGCTATTCCCTCGCCTTCCGAGACCTCCAAATCCGCGGGGCCGGCGACCTCCTCGGTGCAAAACAATCGGGCCAAATGAACGCAGTTGGCTACGACCTCTACAGTCAACTCATTGACAGCGAAGTCCAATTCCTCAAAACATACGCCGATGGCGAACGACCCACCGCATACGACGACCCTCTCGCCGGGCTCGAACCCCTCCCAAGTATTGATCTCCCTGTCCAGGCCCTCATTCCTCAAGACTATGTCGAAGACCCTGCACAGCGCCTCTATTTCTATAAGCAGTTAATGGCCGCCCGGAATCCGCTCGCCCTCGGAGAAGTCGCCGCCGATCTCGAAGACCGATACGGCAGAATGCCAAAGCAGGTCAAGACTGCCATCGACATCATGTCTGCCCGCATTACCGCCCGCGATCTCCATATCGACCAAATCGATGGCAACCAGGGCCGACTCAAAGTCACTTTCAACCAAAACCACACCCTCCACCCCCGAATCCCCGGCATTATTCAACAAAAGAAACGCGACGTCTACATGAGCCTAGATGAACTTATTTGGCCCATCAATGGAGATCCTGTCGAACAAACTCACGCACTCCTCCAAACCATCATCTCAGCTCATGAAACTCTTGAACGTGATCGAAATACTGCCGGAATAGCTCAGTAGTTGTAAAAACTTGGAAGAAGTGCAAGCAAAAAGCCTTAAATACCGACTCCCAATCAGCACAATTACACGGAAAAACATACTTTCGACCCCGCAGAAGTACCTGAATTTGTGAAGGACATGATTAAGATTTCAACACAGACCCACGTCACTCAAAATTCAAAGTTCATTAGACGTTACAATGAAATTGCTTTGCATTGTCTTACCTCGAGAGAGGAATGGCATTTGCAATTTTGCCACCTCGGCAAAATTAACTCAAAATTCAAGAGAGAAAAATGAAAACCCTAACCCTAATCGCAACCGGCTCGTTGCTCGCCCTCGGCGCATCTGCAAACGCTGCCATCATTCTAACAACAGTCGGTGGAACAATTTCCGAATCATTCGACGGAATGGGAACGACAACAGTCGCCAACCAGTTTTCTGCAACTATCGGCGCCCAAAGCGTCGCGACAGGCAGCACATTTGACGGGACAAAAATTGCAGGAACAGGAACGACCGCAACAGGACTGGTTGCTAACGACGGTACCGGTAACAGTGGCGGAGTTTATAACTATGGCAACGCAACTGGCCCGGTTTCCGACCGAGCGCTCGGTGCTGTTGCTTCCGGAAGCAACACAATGGCTTTCGGCGTGGTAATCACCAACAATACGGGTGCTGCGCTGGACTCAATCACAATTGATTTTACGCAAGAGAATTGGAGATCATCCACTTCAACCAATAACGTATTCAACTTTGAATACTCAACCGCATCAACCGCAGCCACCTACCTCACCGATACCGGATTCACTAGCCTCGCTAGTTTGAACCTGGTCGGCCCTGCATTTGTTACGACTAATGGTGCACTCGACGGCAACTTGGCCACAAACCAAGCCGCTCGCTCCGGAGTTATTAACTTCCTGACTGCTCCCCTCGCTAACGGTCAATCCGTTTACCTGCGCTGGAGTGACTTCAACGACGTTGGAAACGACGCTGGCCTTGCAATCGATAACTTCAACGTAACCGGACAAGCAGTACCCGAACCGGCAACAATGGCAGTTCTCGGACTCATCGCAGCCGCTGCTGCTCGACGCAAACGCAAGTAATCGCCACGCGATCACATGAAAAGCAAATTGCCCGCTCATCTGAGCGGGCAATTTTTTTTGACTTCTCAACAATCAATCAACTTTTCTCAAGAAACTCTCGTCAATCTCATAAATCTAGCCTAAAATAAATACGAGGGCAAAAAATGCGTCAAAGAGCTTTCACTATCATAGAACTCCTCGTCGTCATCGCAATCATCGCTATCTTGGCGGCATTCATATTCCCAGTTTTTGTCCAAGCAAAAACCGCCGTCCAAGTCATGGGCGTAGGTCGTGCTGGAAAACAACTGTTCACCGCCTCAACAATCTATCAGGCCGACTACGACGACACCTACCCAGTCGCAATGTACGCCGATGGCCCCGTCATGCAAACCTGGTTCGGACGCCAAGACGGGCAATACACCTACGACAATTCCAAAGGACTACTCTCCCCCTATACAAAAGGCAAACTCGGATCTGATCCAACATTCCAAGCCGAAGACTGGATGGGAGATGAATTAGGAATTGGCTACAATTGGGGCACCATAGGCAGTGATATGCACGAAACAGGTGACTACTCTTCCTTCCCAAATTGCAAAGGCGCCGCCAGCTCATCCTCGCTTGCCGACACCTCCAAAACGATCATATTTGCCACATCTGCCTTCTACAATGCGAAGTGGCTTCCCGATGGAACCGGCAAAAAGCATCGATTCAACTTCTTCGATCCAATGGAGTTCTGGAACAATAACCCAAATGTTGATTTCCGCCACCGAGGCAAACTCAAAGTCGACGAAAACGCACACACTGCCCAAAGCGACGGGTCAGCTGTTTTCGTCTTCGCTGATGGCAATACCAGAAGCTACAAAAAAAGCTCCCTCAAACCCGATTGGTTCTGGCGACAACCGTACACCCCAAACTAAAATTCGTAAGAATCTTGCCGCATATTCAAGCGATCCAACGTCAAAACAAGTGAGATGTCTCACGATCCGGAAGGAACGAAACCAATTGATGTCAACCAAGTCATCATGGTCATGATCGACCAAATGGCAGGTATTGCCTGGCAAAAACTTGGACTCCAAAACGACTTTATTACTGGCAAATTGGAAAAAGATCTTTCCCAAGCCAAAACCGCGGTCGACTGCGTCTCAAAACTCGCCGATTTCATCCTCCCCCAACTCGATGACAACGACAAACGTCAAATCCAAACCCTCATCAGCAACCTCAAGGTCAACTACGTCCAAAAAACTGCCGAGGCCGGAGAATGAAACCCGAACTCCAACAAGATCAAATCGCCGCCGCCTTTTGCGACCACTTTGCGAAATTCACCACAATCGTCGCTGATGCAAACCGATATGGCCAATCCCCCGGACTCGAACACAAGTACGCTTCCGAACGATCTTGGATGCTTCACAACTATAAGCACGTCAAGCGACAACTCGCCAAAAATATCCAATCCGAACCAGCGTCCACTCTTAACTGGTCCAGCCCCCTCGATAATTTCGAAAAACTCTTTAACCCACCAACCCTTCTTCAGCTTCTCCAAAAAGACGACCGAACTCTCAGCACACTCCTCGCAACGACAAAGCAAGCCGTCGAAACAACTTACCACCTCAATCCTCACCGAGAAAGTAAGCTGACCATATCGTGACCGAGATCAAACCTCTTACCTCCGAGGACATTGAGAGGGTATTCCCTCTCTGGGCAAAAACGTATCCCGAAAAGTACCAAATCACGCCAGACCTTCTTAAACAGAAAACCGTTGACCACCCTAACTTCCTCCCAGATGCCTCCTTCTACATCGAGTCAAATGGCACCCCCACTGCGTTTATTGCCTCCAAAGCTGATCCCTACGGAACCCTCTTCGGAGAACCCAGTCTCAACCGCATTCACATCAACACTCTCGCGTACTCAAATGAGAGCGACATCAACATCCTCCTCTCTGACATCTATAACGATCTCAGCCGGAACCACCCCATCACTTTCGGACAAGACCAAGGCCACTTCTTCCCTGGCGTCCCTGAAGAATGCCACGAACTGATCACACTTCTCGAACAGGACGGCTTTGAAAAACAAGGCCACCTCGCCAACGACCTCGAGCACGACCTAACCCAGTTCAACCCCGAACCCGAATGGCTCAAACCTCTCAACCGACCAAACCTTCAAGTCCGAACCTGCACGATGGAAGACATCCCCGCCCTCGATGAATTCTTCCAACGCGAATTCCCCGGACGATGGCATTACGACACCGTCATCGAAAAATGCCAGACCTGGCAAGAACCCGAAGGGATCATCGCACTCTGGCAAGAAGACACAATCGAAGGCTTCGCCTACACCCAAAACTATCATAGACAAAGCCACCCAATCGCCGGTTACGTCTGGCACATCGACCTAGGCCCCCAATCCGGCGCCCTCGGCCCAATCGGTGTCAGCAAGCGAGTCCGTGGTCAAAAATTGGGCGGTGCTCTCCTCGTAGCCGGACTCCAGCACCTCAAAGAACTAGGCGTCCACAACTGCATCATCGACTGGACCTCTCTTGTCGACTTTTACGGCAAATATGGATTCCAAGTCAACCGACGCTATCAACCCATGACAAAACCCGCAAATTAGGATAAATTAGATGCATGGGTCGTCCAGGATATCGCCAGGGGCCACAACCCCCAAGACAACAACGTGGAGGATGTGGAGCCGCACTCGTCATCGCCATCGTCGCAATCATCGGCTACATGGGTAGTACCCAAAAAAATCCCGTGACCGGAGAATCTCAACGAGTTAGCCTTTCACCCCAACAAGAAATCGCCCTTGGCCTCCAAGCCGTCCCCGAAATGACCGCCCAATACGGCGGCGAAATCAACTCCGGCGTTGACGCCGAAAGGGTCAAGCAAATCGGCTACATCCTCGTCCACAACACAATCGCAAAAGACTCCCCCTACGAATTCGATTTCCACCTCCTCGCGGATCCAAAAACCATCAACGCATTCGCCCTCCCTGGCGGACAAATTTTCATCACCCGAGCTCTCTACAGCCAACTCGAAACCGAAGGTCAACTCGCCGGAGTGCTGGCCCACGAAGTCGGTCACGTTATCGAACGACACGGTGCCCAACAATTGGCTAAACAGCAACTCACCCAGGGCCTCACAACCGCTGTCGCAACGGCAAGCGACAATCCGGGCTCCGCCGTCCTTGCCCAAGCGATCGGGTCAATGCTCAACATGAAATACGGACGCCAAGATGAACTGGAATCCGATGAATGGGGTGTCCAACTCACCGCCGAAGCCGGTTACGACCCTCGCGCCATGATCGGAGTGATGCAAATTCTCGAACGATCATCTGGCGGCTCGCGACAACCAGAGTTCATGTCAACCCACCCAAATCCCGGCAACCGGATTGAACACATCAAAGCCGATATCGAAAATTCATTCCCCAACGGTATCCCCCCAGGACTAAGGCCATAGCCCCCCTGCAAAAATACTGATCCGCGCCAATACCAAAAACGTGGATCAAAAAAGTCTTTTGCGCGCCTATACCTTTGGCGCCGTCATTGCCCTCGTTGCCCTTGTCGCTGCTGTTAACGAAAAGTCTCCAGAACCATCGCCGATCAAAGTCCAGACAGCATCAATGAGCTATGTCCAACCAGAATATCCATATGGAGCGACGAGCCTAACGAGATTTCAGCGTTGACAATAGACGTGACATCTGCGTTTGAAATGTTTCGCTCAAGCTGCAACGCCAAATAGACTTGTTTGCCAAAAAGAAATTCGTTCATTCGAAATTTGTAGTACCGAAAAATCGGAACTCCTAGATAACTCCTGTCGACTTATCCGAAACATTAGCCGCCGTTATCTGGTTTATTGGCAGTTCTAATATCGCGATACCAACCCATGTCCCAGTCTAAAAAGCTCACACGCTGGTCAACGTCAACTGAGCTCACTTCCCATCCCCCTGATGTAATCGCCAAAGTATCAATATCACACGCCCGCACCGTCAGTCCTCGAATCCCAAAAATAAACGCAACATCTACTCCGTTTCCCTGAACCGTACGATTGCCCTTGGATGTTAGATTTTGCAAGTTCACATTTGCACAATTCTCAAATCCAAGATTGTAATCAAGTGTCGCCGTGCCAAACTTACTATCCCGAAAATCGACACCATCCGCGAAGTAGATGCTCATCTGAGAATGCCCCGCAACATCAAATCGAGAATAACTCAAATCTCGCAAAAACTCGTCCGGCCGATACGTCGTCCAAAATCCTGGGCCACGACTCATAATCCCGCCCGGATCAACTGTCACCCGAATCAAGCGCTGGCTTGGAATCTTCTGCCATCCAATCAGCCGCCCCAAGAATTCCCGACCCGTGGAATCACGAAGCTTCCACAAATTTTCCGCATAGTTCTTCTCCGATGCCTTTATATGATCCATCGGCACGGTAAAGCTCACCGGATTCTTACCACCAGGCCATATCCGACGCCATCTTAAAGCTGCCTGGCTCGGAATCGAAATATTGTCCCCAATCCACCGAGTTGTGTTATTCGCCCCAGCATTCATGACGGGTCCCGGAAAAACATTCCACGCTCCGCCCCGCATAAATACTTCCGTCGCCGAATGCCCGCTACACCCAGCTATCCGCACATCACAATTCGTCAATTTCACATTCTTGATCGTCAGACTGTCTATGTTCTCAAGCGTGATCCGCGCATCTTGAAACTCTCCGGAAAAAATCAGTTCCTTTCGGTTGCTCACTCGAACGATACGCTTAAAAGAACTGTCGGGCCAATAAATAATTGGCTGAGCCTGTGCAGGCATAACGGAGAGCAGGAATGCTAGCATCATTACTAGGACGTATAAATCCCGTCCGATCTGTCAAAAAGTCAACTTATGCGGGAATTTATACAAAAACTCTATATGGGGCGAATAACGGGACTTGAACCCGCGACCTCCTGAGTCACAGTCAGGCGCTCTAACCAACTGAGCTATACTCGCCGCTCGAAAAATAATTATAGGCGATCAAAGCAACGATTCCCCCGCGGTCCCGCAAAAAGGTATCGTCACCACCATCTCTAACCCAATTTCACTCCCCTTTGACCCACAAATCGCCGGCGTAGATGAAGCTGGACGCGGACCCATCGCTGGACCACTCGTCGTTGCCGCCGCAATTCTAAAAGCAGATTTCAACGCACAAGGACTCGACGACTCCAAGAAACTCACTCGAGAAGTCCGAGAATCTCTGTTTGAAAGAATAATTGCTACAGCCCAATTCTCAATCATCATTGTCTCTCCAGAAGAAGTTGATCGACGCAACATCCTCCGAGCAACCCTTAACGCAATGTCGCAATCACTTCACGAACTTCCAAAAACTCCAAAACTAGCCCTCATCGATGGCAACCAACTCCCACCCAATCCACCTTGCCCCGTCGTAACTCTCGTCAAAGGCGACTCAAAAAATGCCGCCATCGCTGCAGCGAGCATTCTCGCCAAAGTCACCCGTGACCGTCTCATGATTGAGGCCAACATTGACTATCCCGGCTACGGATTCGATCAACACTTCGGCTACCATAACCCCCTTCACATCGCTGCCATCGAACGACTTGGCCCCTGTCCACTCCATCGCCGATCTTTCGAACCCATCAAATCCCTCGTGAATCAACCTCAACTTTTCTGATGCCGTTGAGCACCGCCCCTAAGCAAATGCAGTCCATCCCTCCCCTTCGGGGAGGGGCACAAAAAAGAATTCACACAATGAACATCAACTCACCGAAATCCAAAGGAACCGCCGCCGAAGACCAAGCCGCAAACTACCTCCTTAGCCTCGGCTACACCGTCATCACCCGCCGTTTCAAAACACGGTCAGGAGAAATCGACCTCATCGCCCTCGACAATCAAACCCTCGTCTTCGTCGAAGTCAAATTCCGTGCAAATTCCTCTCCCGAAGAATCAGTCACACCGCGCAAAGCCGAACGATTCCAAGCCGCCGTCGCCGAATACTTTTCAAAAACGGATCAACCAGAACTCCCCGCAAGATACGACCTCATCGCCATAACTCCAACCGAACTTCGACACCACAAAAACGCCATCTCGTAGTAAGTTAAGAGGCGATCCTCCCAAAGATGGTGCCTCGCTAAGCCGAGGAGCAATTGATAAGAGGAGGAATCTAAAGAAACCGCCACCCCTACCCCTGAATACGAACCCTAATGAACCCGGCTGCCCTCTGGAGCCTCAGCATCCGGCTGAAGCAAAATGGCATCCCCATTATCATCATCCGCCGCCAAAAGCATGCCTTGACTCTCCATACCCATCAACTTGGCCGGTTTCAAATTCGCCACCACAATCACTTGCCGACCTATCAAATCCTCGGCCGAATACTTCTTCTTGATCCCCGCCAAAATCTGCCGCATTTCGCCCCCAACCTTGACTTGGAGCTTCATTAACTTATCCGATTTCTCAACCGGCTCAGCCTCAATCACCCGACCAACCCGAAAATCAATCTTCATCAAATCCGGAAACTCAACTTCCGCCGCTGGTTCTGGCAAACCCTTGGCCTTAGGTTTCTCTTCCTTCTTCGGCTCTTCAGCGACAACTTTTGCTCCTGGTTTCATCTCTTCCATAACTGTCTTATCCAATCGAGGGAAAATCGGCTCCGGCGATCCCAGCTTCGTACCTGCCGGAACCACATCGCCACCAATCTCATCCCAATTCGTAACTCCCAAAACCCCCAACTGACCAAAGATCGCCCCACTTGTTACCGGAATCACCGGATATAGCATAGCCGCCGCATTTGCAACCACTACCAGCATCGAAGCAACCACTCCCCCCAGCGCTGGATCTTCATTTTTTGCCAACGCCCAAGGCGCCCGATCATCAATATACTTATTCAACCATCGAATCAAATCAATCCCCGCAGCCGCAAAGTCATCAAGCTTCAAAAGCTCCATTGACTTCTCAGCCCTCGCCTTAGCTGAAGCAATTGCTTCAACCGCCGCCGATTCAACTGCATCAATTGGCATAACTCCATCCGAAAACTTATGCGCCATGCTCAAGCTGCGGTTCAGCGCATTCCCCAAATCATTCGCCAAATCCGCGTTGTAAATCCGCCCAACTTCCTCCCACGTATAGTTCGTATCCCCATCATAAGGCAGCGCCCGCACCAAAGTAAACCGTGCAACATCGCGTGCTACATCAAGCGTACAATCCGCTTTCTCAACAAAAAACTTCAACAAATCCGCCGGAGCAATCACATTGCCCTTGCTCTTGCTCATTTTGCTATCCCCAAAAACAAACCAGCCGTGCGCAATCACCGTCTTTGGCAAAGGCAATTCTGCCGCCATCAGCATCGCGGGCCAAAGCGTCGCATGGAACCGAGTGAAAATTTCCTTCGCCATCCAATTAACATCCGCAGGCCAAAGCGACTCCCAATCTCCATCCGGCCAACCCGTCGCTGCCAAATAATTGACCAGAGCATCAAACCAAACGTAAATGACCTTCGATTCGTCCCCAGGTACGGGAATCCCCCAACCCGGATTCGCCCGCGTAATACATATATCGCGCAAACCCTGCTTAATAAAGCTCACAACCTCATTCTGCCGACCTTTCGGCAACAACCATTCCGGTTCCGCCGCAATTTTTGCCAATAACCGATCTCCAAACGCCGACAACTGAAAAAACCAGTTCTCTTCTTCAACCCACCGAACCTCATTCCCATCTGGCGACTTCCCATCAACCAATTCCGCTTCACGCACAAAGGTCTCCGAGCTCACGTCATACCAGCCTTCATATTTATCCATATAGATATAGCCATTCTCGCGAATCACTTCAAATAGTTTCTGAACCGCATTCCGATGTTGAACGCTCGTCGTACGAAAAAACACATCGTAATCAACCGCCAACTCATCCGCACACTCTTTAAAAGTCTGACTAATCCGGTCAACAAACGCCATCGGATCCTCTCCCGCCACCTCCGCCGCTTCCTTGACCTTCAACCCATTTTCATCCGTACCTGTCAAAAAGTAACATTCACGTCCCCGCATCTCCTGATACTTTTTGCTCACGTCACAAGCCAGCATCGTCAAGGCGTGCCCCACGTGGGGAACCGAATTCACGTAATAAATCGGAGTGGTGACGTAATACCGCTTGCTCATGGTTGAACCAGCAGTGTACCGAGCTAACACCTCCCCTTCCCGGCCCCACCCCGCAACAATCACAGCTTTCCTCAGAAAACCATAAACCCAGTATTTTCACGATAAGCCCATCTTAACAATGTCCGATAAGAAAACTGCGGCAGTCTCCATTATGCAATTCACCCAAATGCAAAAACAACGAGCATTCACACTGCTCGAAACCACGATGGCGATGTATATCACCCTCATGGGTGTTCTCGTCTTCGCTGCCATGGCGGTATTCGCAAACAAAGTTGGAATGCAAGCGAAAATCCGTACCGGTGCCTACCAAATTGCAAGCCAGCAACTCGAAGTCCTCCGTACAACCAGTTACGATAACCTGGAGTCAGCAACCCAATTACCTTTCACCGTGCCCACCGAATTTACATCGAGCCTCCCTGGAGAAAATAACTCCAAGTATCAAGTCGCCGGAACCTATACAATCGAAGATCTTTCCACGACCACAAAAAAAATC
>JBJXDW010000057.1:0-10358 GCA_046154445.1 Fimbriimonadaceae bacterium
AGGTGACGATCCATTTGAATTTGCCGATAACCGGTGGGATCCAGTAGAAAGTCTCTTGACAGATGAGTTGGTTGAAGTTTTGGAAAAAGCGGTTTCGACTATGAGTGAAAAGCTCAAAACGGTTTTACTTTTGCATGACCAAGAAGATTTAGGGTACGAAGAGATTGCGAAGGTAATCGAAGTGCCCGTGGGGACGGTTAAGAGCAGATTGTTCTTGGCTAGAGCGCATGTACAGCGTTATGTACGGGCATATTTAGATGGTGGTCAAACGGGAATTGATGTCGCTCCCAAGGGTGTGTCGTCGTGATGAATGAAAAATTGTTAAAGAAATTGATGAACGAAGAGTCGTTGGATGCGGCTGAGCATTTGGCTCTTGAGCAAGCGCTTGAGGCCGGTGATGAATCTTTGGTGGCGAAGTATTTTAGTGCACAGGATCATGTTGAGCCGAGCCTTGCTTGGCGCAGTGGTTTGAATGATCAGTTGCGTCAGATTGCACCGAAGCCGCAACGCCGATTGAATTGGTTTGCGTTGGGTGGGTTGGTGTCAGCAGGTGCTGTGGCTTGTGCGGCGATGGTTTTGTTTATGGATCAGAGCGGCAAGGTGTCGCCCGATGTGAAGTCGATTGATTCGGTTGTGATTGGGCAAGGAGAGAAGTTGGTTGACGCGCCTCCTCGTGATTCTGAATTGGGTTATGTCTTGGTGACTTCTCACCAGTCGGATACAGCTCAGGTTTCGCTCGGTGTTCGGTCTCCGCGTGTGAGTAGCCGCGCAGTTTCTAATCGACTAGATTACGAAAATTGGTAGGGATTGATATGTCACGAATCTGGTTGGTAGGAGTCTTTGTCGGAGCGTTGGCGGGAGCTACGTTTGGGCAGAACTCCAATGGCCAGTTGTTAACGCAAATTGCCGACAAGGTGAATCGTAGCGGTCAAACAATTAGTTATGCGGCAGTTAGGGATGTTTCAATTCGTTCGGCGAGCGGTCCAAGGACTTTTGAGGAGCAGATTTTGCGCTCAAAAGGCATGCTTTATCTTTCTTATCCCAAGGGATCGCAATTTGCAGATCAACAGATTTATGAACGCGGTGGTCAACGTTACACGTATACAAAATCGACAAATGAATTGAGGGTTGCGCCGGCACGCGGTGGATTTATCGAAACGGTTGAATTACTGAAAAAAGCATCGTCGCTTGACGGAGTAACCATCAAAGTAGGGGACGCAGTTGCGGGTCGCCCAACAATTTATATTGAAATACCATCGTCTCGCGGACGTGGAGGGAGTCATCGCCTTTGGATTGATCGTGAAAAATATGTCGTTCTCAAGCGAACATTTGGATCGACGGCTACGGATGAAATTGGCGGCTTTGAGATTATTCGAATTGACTACTCCGCTAAAATTTCGAGTTCAAAATTCAATTGGCCCAAGGGTGCGAAGGTCATTTCAGTTCTTGATGATCTGAAAAGATTGGCTAAAGAGTTAAAGTTACAGCCTCTCGTTTTGAAGAATTCAGGGAAGATGGCGTTGGTTTCGGTTGGTCAGATGGAATTTAGGGGACAGAAAATCTTGCGTCAATTTTATACCGATGGAGATAAGCGACTGAGTTTGTTCACGATGAAAGAGACAGACGATTCGATAGAATTTCGTCCGGGCCGAGTACAGATGTATCAGTGGAATGTGAACGGTATGACGCTTGTGCTGATTGGTGACTACACTGAGAGTGAGCTTAAACAGCTTTCAAAATCGGTTAAGTCCTGATTATTGATACTATTCGACACCCAGACATCTGTTTGGTCGTCATAATAGGGGTACGGCACTATGGCCATAACAGTTCGGAAGAAATCTGCGAGTCAGTCGAAGAAATCAGGCTGGTGGCGGAGGGTCAAAATAGCTCTCTCAGTTCTATTGATGTTTTTCATGATTGGCTTTATGGGGATATCTGTCGTGGCTTTCCAGAAACTTGAGAAAGCAAAACTGATGGTTTACAAATTGACGTATATTATTGATGAGTTGAATAATCAGCCTTCTAAGATTGTTTCTGCCGACGGAGTCACGCTTTATCAAGTGCAGGCGGAATACCGTAAATCAGTTCGCATTGATGACATTCCTAAGAAGGTTATTGACGCAATTTTGGCGGCGGAAGATAAGCGTTTTTATACTCATGGCGGAGTTGATTTTTGGTCATTAGTTCGGATTGGCGTGGTGGCTTTTCAATCTGGCGGCAACACTAAAGAAAGTGGCGGTGGCTCCACTCTTTCGATGCAGATTGCGAAACGAGTTTTCACCGGTGACAAACATACTCTTGACCGTAAGCTGGACAATATGGCGCTTGCGGTCGAAATGGAAAAGCGGCTGACAAAGGATCAAATCCTGGAGCTCTATTTGAATCAAGTTTATTTTGGGGAGCGCGCCTATGGAATTAGTGCGGCGGCAGATGTTTATTTTGGCAAAAAACTTGATGATCTGACGATTTCGGAAGCAGCAACATTGGCCCGATGTGTTCGGCGACCGAGCGATCAAAATCCTGTACGCAATCCTGAAGTTGCAAAAGAAAATCGAGATGCCGTTCTCTTTGTTATGTACGAAGAGAAAATGATCAAAAAGGAGCAGTACAAGGAAGCTCTGGCGGAGGAGATCAAGGTCGCAAAACAACGCCCTCAGATCGTCACTGGTCGGAAGCTTCACCCGTATTTTGTTGACTACACAATTAATGAACTCGCCAAGCAAGGTGTCGATATTTCTGGAGGTGGCTACACGGTTCATACGACGTTGAATACGAAGTATCAGAAGATTGCCGAAAAGGGCGTTGATAAGTGGGTGGATCGTCTGAGTGGGTACCGAGTGAATCAGATGGCCATTTTGGTTACAGATAACAATGGGCGGATTATTTCAATGGTTGGGGGGCCGGATTACGAGAAGAGCGAATTTAATATGATGTGGATGGGGCCGGGTCGTCAGCTTGGTTCTAGTATGAAACCGTTTGTATATTTGACTGGATTAGATCGCGGGATTTATGGGGAAGGCTCGACGGTTTCGACTGCGCCAATCAAGAAACGAGGTACTCGGGAATATATTAAGGGCGGAGCGAACCGGGGCAATGTCTCGATAACATCGGCACTTGCGAGTTCGAACAATACGGCAGCTTCGCGGGCGATTGAAGAAGTAGGTGAAGCGAATGTTTTAAATATGTGTCGTCGAAATCTTGGATTTAGACGGAGCAATTTACAAGCGGTTCAGAGCTTAGCTTTAGGTTCGGGTGAGGTTTACATGACGGAAGTTGCGGAAGCGTATTCGGTGATCCAAAGTCATGGGGATCGCTACCCGACATACGCGATTGAACGTATCGATTTCCCTGATGGTAGCCAGCAATCTTATGCGCCGCCAAAGGCACGATCCGTTGTGAGCAGTTCAGCGGCTGAGTTTATTGATCTTTCGCTAAGACAAGTTGTTACGAACGGAACTGGGCACTACGCGCAAGGAGTTCGTAATTCTCGCGGAAAAACGGGAACGACAAGTGACCACAAAGACGCATGGTTTTGCGGTTATACAGACAAACTCATAGGACTTGTTTGGGTTGCAGATGAGCAGATTGTTGATGGACGACCGAAGGCAATGCCGATGCGGGGCTTGTTTGGTGGTGAAGGTCCAGCACGTGTCTGGAATGATGTAATGGGCGATATTCAGAACGCGATGGGAGAGAAATCTCGCTCATTTGGAAGACTGCCCAATGTTACTAAATCGGGACCAGATGATCCCCAAGAAGAAGATCCGGTTGTTCCAGACGAGCCTTTGGTTATTCCAGATGAACCGACCGAAGATGTCACTCCGGTTGAAACTCCCCCAGACACCCCAGCCAATACGACGGGGACAACCGGTACTGGTGCCACCGGGACAGGTGGCGGAGCTGGGAATCAGGCCGGGCAAGAGGTTGTTTATGTAAGTGTGTGCGCTGATTCCGGTCAGCGGGCAAACGCATACTGTCCAGAGACGGTGCGACGTCCATTCTTTAAGGGATCGGAGCCGAAGGGTAGTTGCCCATTGCATGGGCCGACAACCGCGTACCATAAGGATGAGAACAACAATTTAATCGCAGGGCTTATAGGCAATGTCAGTCATACATACACCCACGGAAAATCAAATTACGGCTCGCTTTTTGGTCGTTCCGTTGGTCTTGTTTTTCTTCTTCAGCATCACGGTTTCTCAACTTTGGATGCTTCAAATCGTTAGAAGCGATGATCTGAAAGAGCAAGCGAAGATGACCGGTTTGATTGTTAATCAAACCATGGCTCCCAGGGGCAAGATTTTTGATCGGCAGATGCACGTATTAGCCGATGTTCATCCTAAAATTGTTGTGACTGCGATTCAAACGGAAGTGAATAAGAATCCGGAGTCTTTGGATCGATTGGCACTTATTTTGGGAACGACTCGCAAACGGCTCGTTTATCAAATGCAAAAGAATTCGCATAAGGCGAATTTCCCGGTGCCAATTTTTGTGGGAGCAACTGTTCAACAGGCAGCGAAAATTGCCGAATCTGGTACCGATTTTCCGGGAGTTGGGGTTCAGACGCAGGCGATGCGATTCACCAAAGGAACGGCAGCTCTTGAACACATTTTAGGCAATGTTTGGGTGCCTACCGAAGCAATAGAAAAGGAATTTGAGGAGTCCGGGATCGAATATTTGCCTCCTTATGTCGGCCGAGATGGGATAGAGCGAACTTACGAAAAGGAACTTATGGGGAGGCCAGGTTCAACCACTTATACGGTTGATCGCCGCCGCCGCCCGTTAAGCGAGGTGATGTCTGAGGCACCGATTCCGGGGAGCTCACTCGTTCTTTCTCTTGACTTAGAGACGCAGAAAGTTGCCAAGGAAGCTTTGGGAAATCAGAAGGGTGCGGTTGTCGCTCTGGATCCCAAAACTGGCGAGGTTTTGGCGATGGTATCTACTCCTGGATATGACTTGGGAATATATGATGGGGGTCTCACTCAAGCGGAGTCAGACTCAATCAATCTGAATCCGGATCGACCATTGTTGAAGCGCGCGATTGCTGGGCGTTACCCACCGGGGTCGACGTTTAAGATAGCGACGGCGATGGCGGCTTATCAGGCAGGCATTTTTGATGAGCACACTCGGGTCAGCTGTCAAGGATATTTAGTCGTTGGGAATCGCAAAGTTCGCTGCGAAAACCACCCCGCGGGGAGCTTCGATTTTCGGATGGCCATGACGAAAAGTTGCAATAGTTATTTTGGAAAACTAAGTCAGAGGGTTGACGGTGAGAACATGAAACGTACGGCCAACCAACTTGGATTTGGCGAAGTTACAGGAATTGACTTACCGGGTGAGAATGCGGGCGTCGTGCCAGATGATGCGTATGTTCAAGAGAACCATGGTCGTCGCTTTTCGGCTGGGGATGCAAACAATATCGGGATTGGACAAGGGGACTTACTGGTAACGCCGCTGCAAATGGCGTCGCTCGTAAGTTTGGTCGCCAATGAGGGAGTGAGTTACCGACCGCATGTAGTGCGGGGGGTTATGAAAGCCGGCATTGGTCAAAAGCTCGACCTTGTTCAGCCTCAGGTATTGCACAAGTTTGATGCGAGTTCGCAGTTTTGGGCGATCTTAAAAGGAGCTTTGAGAAATGTTGTCGTGGCAGGGACGGGAAAAAATGCTCAGATTCCTGGGGTTTCAGTTTCGGGGAAAACGGGTAGCGCTGAGAATTCAGTCAGCCGCAGAACCCATGCGTGGTTTGTTGGATATGCACCGGCCGAAGACCCAAAGATTGCGTTTGCGGTTATTGTTGAAACAGCTGGTCACGGTGGGACGACGGCTGCTCCGATTGCGAAAAAGGTGATCGAGGCATACCTTCGAAAAGCCGGTCAGAAAGAGAATTCCAAAGCTTTGGATATTGCGGTAACGGTTTCGCCAGATAACGAACCTGTTGATCCGGATTCACCATAAAGTTGTCTAAGTTGAGAGAGCGCAATTCTTGCTTTTTCAAGTTTTGCAATGACATCTTCTTTACTTTCACCGCCGTACTCCGGGGCACCGGCTTCGATCATACGCTTTACCATTGGAGCAGTGATTTCGAAGTACTTTTGGAATCCGATTAATGCCTCTTCGATGAGTTTAGTTTTGATGACTGGATCAGCTTCTTGGCCGGCGAGGAAAAGCCTTGCTTCGAGGGTTTCGGTTGGAATGAGTTCGGGGATGGCTCGGGTTTTGAATGATCCTTGGTTTTCGACCTCGATCAATGCTTTGGCGGCATCTATTGCAGCGGGGATATCGTTCTTCTTTTGGAGAAGTTCGATTTTGAGTAAGTGGGCACGGAGGTTGTTTGGATCGTACTTAAAGACTCTTTCATTAACGGCGATGGCTTCATCGATTTTATCGGCTTCGGCAAGGGTTCGGGCGGTGGCACGGATGACCCGGCCGGTTGGCATTGAATTTACAACTTTTTGAAGGCCAGAAAGGCGATCTTCAAGACTGGTTGCTGCATACATGCTCACCAAGTAAGTTGCTTCAGGGTCACCAAATGGATTGGTCTTGAGTTTTTCTGCGGCGCTACGAAGTTGATCGGGTTGTCTTTGGGTCAAGGCAGTCATGAGAGCAGATTTTTGTGTTTCGCCCGATGCGAAAATGGCAAGGCCGAAAATGGGGAGAACGCATGAGAGAAGAACGGTGGTCAGGCGCACGTTTCGTGGCACAGCTTCAGGAGACGTTCCGTCGGTCGACAGTTGCAAAGTGAGAGCGACCAGGATAAAAATAGCGATTCCGGCACCAATGAATGAAAGATCGCTGTCGATCATACAGTGGGCGGCAAGCCCGAGGGTTGCGGCGATAGCTCCAGCTCGGAAGATAGCATGCTCGGCGGGTTGCTTTTTGATTCCGCGGAACGCATATGTTAGCCAGAATCCAGCGAGACTGAGGAAGAGCAGGAGGGCGATCCATCCACCTTCAACGGCGAGTTGGAGATAGGATTGGTGAGCAAAGACGGTCGGCTCGGTGAGGCCTGGTTCGGCACTGTAGAATCGGAATGTTCCTGGGCCAGTTCCTCCAGGGTGCTTTGTGGCGATTTGAATTGCAGATTTCCAGAGGTTTTGGCGGAAGCCGACGCTCTGTTCGGCCATTGAGCCGGAGCCACTGATCCGGGAGAGGGCTTGGGCTTGGCTTGCTGAAGCGGCAGCCTGGGTTAGTCCGAAGGCGATGATTATTCCCGCTATGACACCGATGAGGGGTGGGGCAATTTTTTTAACAGGAGCCTTGGCAACGATTTGAGTGGTGATGAAAACAATAAGGGCGAACGCAAACGCGAGGTAGCCACCTTTTGATTGGGTCAGGACAAGAGCGGCGAGTGAAAGTGATGCGCTCAGGATAGGGAAGATTTTTTTCCAAGAGTCGAACTTAGCGGTAAGTCCGAGGGACAATGCGGTTCCGACAATGAAAATGCTTGCGGCGGCGTTAGGGTTGTTCCAACCGGCGAAGATGCGGTGGGTTGGTTCGGTTGCCATGATTCCGGTGTACTCGCGGAGTCCGATCATGGCCGCGACAGCGATTCCGGCACAGAGTGCTGAAGCAAGAGCGACAGGGCCGCGCTCGCGGCCCATTGAACCTACGGCAAGGAACAGCGTTCCGCCATAGATGAACCATGTGAGCCATTCACCGGTCGCGGTGAACTTAAAATCACTCAAAAGAATTGCGAATCCGAGGACGAAGACGAGGAGAGTTAAGGCAAGAATAATTTTTATGTTTGGGAGTTGGATCACTCGGTTGCGCATTGCCATCAGCGCGAGGCCACCGAGAATGAAGACGCCCAGGATAAGCCGAGCAAGATAGGGCAATGAACCGCCGCCGAAAAGCTCACCAAAAATGCCGAGTTCAATTGCTCTTGGGTCGATGCTAACGTGGCCCCCAATAAGAGGGGCAAGAAATGCCGCGGTGAGTAGGAAATAGAAATCTATTCGTGAAGGTTGCTGCTCGGTTGTGTTCACTTTTGAAGCTTTCTCCTGATGATATCAATCTTGTTTTTGGTGAGGAATAAAGAGGCACGAATTGTGAGCGCGGTTGCGGCGAAGGCGATGAGGAAGGGTCTCGCTAGGATGTTCGCCTCGGGCACATTGTGCTTGAGGTAGTAGCGGAACATGGAGCGGTGGAATCGGGCGATCATGCGATTTGGAGCTTTGTCGGTGCTTCGACCGATGGCGTGGGTGATGACGGCTTGGGGTAGGTATTTGACCTTATATCCAGCTTGCCATGCCCGCTTGCACCAATCAACATCTTCACAAAACATGAAAAGTTGATCATCGAGTGGGCCGATTTTCGCGAGGCAGTCTCCTCGAATGAATAAGGCGGCACCGCTTACCCAATCGACTTCACGGGGGTTTTCGTGCTCCCAATCCTGCATGAGATAGTCGCGGGTGTACTTGTTGTTTGGGAAAAGACGCCCAAGGAATGTGTTGCGAAATGCCGCAGCAACGGGGTTTGGGAAACGGCGACACGAGTATTGCAAGGTGCCGTCGGGGTTGAGGAGTTTTGGGCCGATGATTCCGGCGTCGGGGTTGCTCGCGATGAACTCGACGATCGTTCTGATTGCACCTAGATGGACGATTGTATCGCTATTGAGGAGGGTTTTGTGAGTTCCTTTTGCGTGTTTGAGCGCGAGGTTGTGACCGCCGGTGAATCCGAGATTTTTTGATTGGGCCAGGAGGACGAATTCGGGAAATTCGTCTGCGACCATTTGAGGTGAGCCATCCTCTGAGTTGTTGTCGACGACGATTACTTCGAAGTTGGCTTCGTTTTTGGCTTCCCGAAGGCTTTGGAGGCAAGCTCTTGTGTCCTCGATTGTGTTCCAGCTACAAATAGTGATGCTAATGTCGAAATCCGGCACTGAACCCCCTTGCCCTGATTGCGGCTCCGGCGATGCTGGCAATTGCGATGAATGGAATGGCGATTCGCTCGAGTCCGACGGCATGCTTTTTGAAGTAACGCACAAGGCTCATGTGCGATTCCCAGATCATACTTTTTCGAGCCTGTTTTGTGCTTGATCCGTGGTGATGAAAGATTAACAAGGAAGATTCGTACCAACAAGCGTATCCGGCTTTCTTCATGCGGTAGAGGAGATCCACTTCGTTAAAGAAAATGGGAAATTGTTCATCATAGGGTTGGGTGGGATCGGTAAATTTAGATAAGATTGAGCGCCGAAATAGGAGATATGTTCCCATTGGTTGTGGACCGATTTGAGAGACATTGTAGTCAAAGTTTGGGAGGGTGTAGCTGGCGAAATCAGTTTCGGGAAGCAGGCGGTCGAGTTTTGTGAGTTGACCGAGGATGCCGAGAATCGAAGGGAATCCTCGAACTGATTTTTGAGTTTCGCCTTCAGGGCCGATGAATTTGCAGCTCAGAGCACCGCATTCTCTGTGTTGAGCAAGGACTTTAACTGCTTGTTCGAGGTTATCGGGAGGGAGTTCGGTGTCGGGATTAAGTGTGAGAATGTATTCGGAAGTTGCTAATTTTAGGCCAATATTGTTACCCTTAGCGTAACCATGATTTTTTAGTTCAGGGCAGAGGATGACTTTGGGGAAGTCGGAGGTGACCATCTCTGCACTCCCATCGGACGAATTGTTATCTATAACAATTATTTGTGCAGGTTTGACTAATTGAACCTGAATTGAGTTCAAGCAGGCCCGAAGTTTGTCCTTGGTGTTCCAATTGACAATGACTACGCTGACCATGTGCAAAAGAATTTACCTTGAGGAGAACTTCGACTGCTTTTGGTCGTCTTGCAGGGTAGTCGAACTGGATACGAGGGCCTATGAAGATTAACCAGTCAACGATTCGATTCCGATAAAGAAGGTATAAAGAACAGGTTGTTACTTAGCATCACCTAGCCTTATTACCTGCAGAAACCGAATTCAGGAGAACACTTGGGAAACACGAAACGAATTATCGCCTTAACGATTGCCGGACTTGCAATCGTATCGTCCGCCTTTGGACAAGTTCACTCCGTAGCGAAAGGAGAGAACGACACTACCATTGCCAAGAAATATGGCATTTCACTTACGCAGCTCCATAAATTGAATCCAGAGATTAATTGGAATAAGCTACAAATTGGGACGAAACTAAAAGTAGCAGCAAGCAAGCTGGCAAAGAAGCCCGCGACGCAACCTAAAGCACAAGTTGTTGGAACCAAGGTAAGCGGCAAAGTAGCGGAGATCTCAAAAACAGACGTTCTTTTGAGATCCGGCCCGGGAACGAGTTACGACCGCGTAGCAATGCTGAACAAGGGACAGAAAGCCAATGTCATCGCCATTAAAGGTAATTGGTATCAAGTTCAATTTTCATCGGGAACCAAGGGGTGGATTCGTAAT
>JBJXDW010000058.1:0-6276 GCA_046154445.1 Fimbriimonadaceae bacterium
CGAGCGGAGTGATAAATCGTCCGTTTGGGAGGATGGTAGTTCCACCAGGATTGACCTTTGCATAGGCTGATCCGGCGGGGGCGAGGAAGAGACTTTGCGTTTGTGGTTGTTGGGTCAGGGTCAATGCTATGAAAGCGGGGAGCATTCTATGAGTTTGTCTTCTTGGTTGCTCTTCTTAACAAAGTGTTGCCGAGATTTAACGGGGAGATAACGTTTGGGGCGATTAGATCGTTGATTGCTGTGGATCCCGTTTATTTCAACGGGATGACGAACAAATAAGATTAGAAATAAAAGGCGACTTTGTTTTGCCAGGGGCCGCGCTCCCCTTCGGGCCATTGGACGCTGGGATAGCCGCAGAAGAAGAAGCCGAGGAGTTGTGAGGGCGGGGTGAGGCCCAGGAAATTGGCGGTGTGTGGGTGGATGGAGACGTTTTTGGAATGCCACATTCCAACGAGTCCGTGAGCGGCGAATGCGAGATGGAGATTTTGGACGGCGCAGGCTACTGCCATGATTTCTTCATCGATTGGGACGACCGGCGAACCGTCTTCTCGGAATGCGGGAGTCATGCCGATAGAAATCCAGAGGGGAGCCCAGTTTGCTCGCTCGAGGTTGCTGTCGTAAGTTTCTTGCTTGAAGCTTTCACCGGATTCAATTTTGTAGGCTTCGGCAAAGGCTCGGCTGAGTTTGAGTCGGCTGTCGCCTGTGAAGACGCTAAATCGCCAGGGTTCGGTGTCACGGTGGCTTGGTGCCCAATTCGCCGCTTCGAGGGCTTTGGCGATTATCTTGGGGTCGACGGGATCGGGCTTGATTTTTGCGAGGCCCACCGATCGGCGACTAGCGATATTATCGAGAACGGCTTGGATTGAACTTTGATCCATTGGAAGGGCGCCTAGTTCTTGATGACGACAGAGATTTTGTAGACCCCGACGATATTGCCGTTGAGTTCGGCTTTGAGTTCGAGGAGGTGTCGACCATTTTCGTAAGATTTGCTATCGAAGTTGAATGCCCATTCATCTTTCTTTGTGCCGACATAGACTTTTTTGCCATCGACGTAGAAGTGCATGTTGGTTTTTCCGGTTGCATCTTCGATCCATCCGGAGAGCCTAATGGTGCCAGAAACTACTTGTTTTTGGCTGATAGGCATCGGCTGGATGGGGAGAAGAGGGGGCGCAGATTGACCAGAGACGGGGAGAGCGAGGTAGTTGCTGGCAAGATAACCTTGATGGCCGGTTGGGGCCGAGAGGAAATATTGTTGACCGATTATTTTTCGGTAGAGGGTTAAGACTTCTGCGTTTTGGGTGACGGCGTAGTTGTTGTTCTTACGATGCTCAAGGGTGAGATTGTTGGTGTTGAAATAGTTGATACATTTTACGCGAGGGTATTTGCGAGGGAGAGATTCGTACATGCCGACGATTGATCTTTTGGCGAATTCAGTGGTGGACTTATCTTCGAGTGCGCTGAAGTGGGTTGCGCCGTACTCGCCGATCATGATCGGCTTCTTTTTAGAATAGCGGTCGTAAATATAGTCGAGTTTTTCGACTGGGTGGTCGTTTTTGCCTGAGAGTCGGGGGTTTTGGTCGTAGTAAGTGACGCTGTAAATGTTGACGCCCACCCAATCGACGAAATCATCGCCGGGGTAATAGCTGGCAATTGGGGCGATGGGGGTGGCGTAGGGGCACCAAACCATTGCGACATTCGGCGCGTATTTGCGCATTTTTTGGGCGACAAGGCGAAACTTTTCGATGTACTGTTTGGGGTTGTTGTGGTAGTTGGTCCAGGGGCCGTTCATTTCGCTGGCGAAACGAAGAAAGATGGGGGTTTGGGTTTCGCCAAGGTCTTGGGCAAGGTTATCGAGATAGTTGTCGTCGGTGACGTATTTGAGGCCGTTATTGGGTTCGAGGGCGATGTGGACTATTTTGCCGTCTTGACCGAGCTTGGAGATCCAGTCGGTGGCGAGAGGGCGACCGTAGCCCATGTAGTAGAAGTAGGTGGCGTGTTGCTTGCCAACGACGGATTCGAATGAATCGGGGAGGCGGCGAACTTTGCCGGTTTTGTCTTTAAACGTCTCGAGGATTGTGTCGTCGAGATCGATGAAGGCGCCGGCGTAGCAGCCGGTGCGTGGTTCAAATTTTGCGTTGGTGAAGTTTGCGGCAGCTTCCTTTTCGGTGGGGTAGCGGTCAGCGTATAGAGCGAAGCCGTCGGCTCGCTGGGCGGGGGTGATGAGTGGGAAGGCGAGGATTGCGCAGAGAGGGAGGATTTTAGATAGGAATTGTCCGCGCATTGAGAGGTTTTTATACCCTGGTTTGGGGTTGGGATTGTCGAACGAGTGAGGACCCGATCTGAGATTAAGCGGAATCTGATGGGACAGGCTTGTGGGGGGTGTTGTGGGCGGATCTCTTCCAATAGATGGCGAGGGTAAGGAGTTCAACAACGTGGGCGATTGTGAGAGCGGCGGCGGCGAGGACGACACTGAGTGGATTGAGCATTAGCCCGAAATAGAGTGCGGCTCCAAGGCTGAGGAGCGAGAATCCGATGGCGATCATTCGGGCGGAGGTGATGTGGTGGGCGGTGAGTAGACCACGGAAGTATCCCATGAAAGAGTTAAGCGCGGGGATGAAGGCCGACCAGAGGAATGCGAGGGCAGCTCGTTCGGCGACGTGGGGTTCGGCCCGATAGATTTGGGTAAAGATGAAGTAATCCAGATTGAGGAAGTGGAAGATCAGCATGAGGCTTGAGATTCCGAATCCAACTTGGGTGCAGAACCGAAGGAGGAGTTTTTCGCGGCCGACTTGGTAGAGGGAGATTACGGCTTCGGGGAGAGCGAATGTTGAAGCGCGGAATAGCCAGACGACGGTGCTCGCGATTTGCCATGCCGCCATAGCGATGATGGGCTGGGTGCCTTCGTTGAGTGAGCGCGTGAGGAAGAATGGGGTGGTGAGCATCAGGATGGTTGATGCGGTAAGCGGGAGGTGGAATTTGAAGATTTGGGGGATTGTCAAGTGTTGGGTGCTGGGTTGAAAATGCCCTTTTCCTAAATCGTTTTGATTCTCAAAGTTTGATTTGGTCTTCCCCTCCCCTAACCGCTCTCCGGGGGGGAGGAAAGGAGTGTCGCTTTCATGGTTTTGGTTTGCATCGGGCAGGTTTTTGAGGACGGGTTGGGAGGCGATGTGAATATAGATTGCTTCGGCGATTACGGCGGCGGTGAATGAGACACCGATGATGCCGAGTCCGGTCATAACTTTTGAGGCAAAGAGAATGTAACCGACGATGAACATGACGGTCATTCGGATGAGGGTTCCCCATGAGATCGGTCCAGTTTTACCGGCGCGGATCATGATGCCTTGGCGGTAGCGGCGCCAACCAACGGCAGCACTCCAGATAGGCATCCAAGCGAGGCCATACCATGCGGCCTGGGCGACATTTGCGGGGGCATCGAGGAGGACTTGGGCAACATAGTTGTAAGCGGGAGAGAAGACGACAGCACAGTGGGCGACCGTGACCCATGCCATGAGAATGAGGGTGAACCTTGTAATGGTTTGGAACCGGGCTTTGGTGGTGCCTAGAGTCGTGCCGGTACTGAGGAGATCGATTACGGGGCTTTCTATGAAGATCGCGATGCCCATGATGATGAGGAATCCGGCTTGGTTGACTTTGGTGTTGGGCATTTGCCCGATGAGCCAGAGGGCGAGTTGTCCTTCCCAGGCCATGAAGAACCAGCTGAGGGCGAGGGGGGAATAGACCTGCCAAATATTCTTATTCGTTGATTTGTTGAAAATGCGCTGTTCGGCGGTGGGGACGGGGTTGAGTCCGCGAAGGAGGCGCATTGGTGGCAGGGTACCGGGGCAGGTTTTTTGGGTCTGGGGATAGAATAGTTGGGTGGTTAGCGATTTCTTGATTTTTGCTCCGTTGGTGCTATTCAGTTTTGTTTTGATTTGGATGTCGATTGTCTCATTTTCTAATCTATTTTTGATGCCAAGAGTGGGGAGGGGGAGCGGTCGGTTTGGCACGGTTTTGATTCCGGCGCGGGACGAGGCGGAGAATCTGAAGAGATTGTTGCCTCAATTGATGAAGGAAGTTGAGCAGGTCATTGTCTATGATGATGGTTCGAGTGATGGCACTTCTGACGTTGCGCAGGAGTTTGGGGCGACCGTTATTCGTGGGGATGGGGACTTGCCGGAAGGGTGGACGGGAAAGAACCATGCATGCTGGCAGCTTGCCAAAGTTGCGGCGGAGGTGAGTGCGAGCGAGTGGTGGCTGTTTTTGGATGCGGACACTCAGGTGGAGGAAGGTTTTGGTGGGACGCTGGGGTCGATGGTGACAGATTTGGGTGGAAAGTATCCGGTGATTACGGGGCTGCCGAAAATGTTGCCAGGTAAATTTCCGGAACCGATCTATTTGTTCTGGGTGCCGTGGGTTATTTTGTCAACGATTCCGTTTGGATTGATTTATCAGTTGGGGATTGGGCATATCAAGTTTACGAACGGTCAGTTTGTTTTGTGGAACTCTGCGCGCTATTTTGATATTAATCCGCACGAAACTTGTAAGGAGGAGGTGCTTGAAGATGTAAAGATCGGCCGGTACTTGGCGAAGCAGAAAGTGCCTGTGGTAGCGGTAGATGTGTCGCGGATTTTGAGCGTGCGGATGTACGAGGATTTGTCGGGGGCATGGAAGGGGATGCTGAAGAATAGTTATTGTGTTACGGGGAATCCGGTTGGTTCTGTGGTGGTGGCTCTGTTTTTGTTTGGTTTAGCGGCGACTTTGTTTTTGAATCCGTTGGCGTTCTTCTGCGGTTTGTTTACGGCGATTTTTGCAGCTTTAGCGGTGAAGATGCCTTGGTATACGGTTTTGCTGTTTCCCTTGAGTGTTTTTGCGGCGGGGGTGACTCAGTTGTCGTCGATGATTGCGGCTTTTGGGGGTGGGGTTGAATGGAAGGGTCGGAAGTATTGAATTCGATTCCTTTGTAGACTCATTGAAGCGTCAACCCCACCCGTCCCGGCGAGCCGGGCCACCCTTCCAACCTCCTGCGGAGGGAAAGGTGAAAATTTCTATTTAAAATTAAAGCGGGGGTAGGCGGAGGGGTGGAGTTTTTGTTCGGCGAAGTCGGCGAGTCGTTCGCCGATCCATGGGCCGAATTTAAATCCGTGACCGGAGCAGGGGGATGCCCAAAAGATTTGTGGATCGAGTTCGCCCCAAAGGAAATCGTTGTTGGCAGTGTTGGTATAGAGGCAGGATTGGGAATTGATGAGTACGGGGTTATTGAGTCCGAAACGGCGTCGAGCGAAATCGATGAGGAGATCCAGTTTGTCTTGAGAAATTGGGCGTTCGGGGTTGGAAGGGTCGATTTCGGGGCCGGGGGAATGTACGCCGAATTTAATTTTGTTGGTGGTTGGTGATTCGGGAGGGAATCCGTAGATTCCGTGTTCGTCGGATTCGATCCAGACTTTAGTGTGATCTTGGGGATTGGGGACTTCGAGATAGGCGAAGGTTTGGCAATTAACCGTAACGGGAAGGTTGAAGAGTTGCTTTGCCCAGGCACCGGCGGTGATGATGACGGTGTCGTAGGATGACTTGAGGGCTAAGGGGTCTTCGACTTTTTCTTGAATTCTCTTAATGCCGTTGGTGAGGAGGAAGTCGGTTGCTTTTTGGCGGAAGGTGTCGGGGCTGGCCCATCCGGCGCGGGCATTGTGGATAGCAATTTCGTTTTCTTGGAGGTGGAGGGCGGGGAATGAAGATTGGTTGTGATTAAGTTTATTGTATGGAAGTTGGTGATTGATCAGCCCTTCTTCGAGGGTTTGAAGGTCGGGATTGTTGGGGTCTCCAAAGGTGCAGATACCGGATTCTGTGAAGATGTTAGCTTGGAGAGTTTGGTTAAGGGATTTCCAGAGTGGGTAGCCCTCAATCATGATTTTGAGATAGAAGGGATCGGGGTAGTCGAGGCGGATGATGCGGGAATTGCCGTGAGAAGAGCCTTGGGTGTGGAGCGGATCGAATTGCTCGTAAAGGGTGATTTGGTGTCCGCGCGATTGGGCGGCAAGGGCGGCGTTGAGGCCCATAACTCCGGCACCGACAATGGCGATTTTCACCACTGGAGTTTACTTGCCGCAAAACTTGCAATAACGGCACGAAGGACGGGATTTGAAGGCCCTTTACTTGAGTTGTTCGGCGATGAATGACTTTAGTTTTTTAGGGTTGTGAATTCTAAATGTCTTGCCCTTAGAAACTACAAATATTTTTGGAATAGAATTTATGTCAAGGAATCATGAGTAGGTTATGTAA